>VGDA01000059.1 GCA_016869915.1 Alphaproteobacteria bacterium | reverse complement strand
CGACGCCCTCCTCGAGCCCCGGCAGGATGGGCGATGTACGGCGGTCGGCGGCGAGCTCCGCGCGCAGCCCGCCCTCGATCTCGCGCCACATCCAGGCCACCGCCTGGCGCGCCCGGCGCGCACGCAGCTGCTCCTCGCCCAGCACCTCGCGCATGCGCCCGATCTCCGCCCAGACCGCGTCCAGCCCCTGCTCGCGCAGCGCCGAGACCTGCAGCACCGGCGGCGTCCAGCCCGCGCGCGCCGGGCGCAGCATGTGGATCGCGGCGCGGTACTCGGCGGCTGCGCGGCCGGCCGCCGCGGCGAGGTCGCCATCGGCCTTGTTCACGACGACGATGTCGGCGAGCTCGACGATCCCCTTCTTGATGCCCTGGAGCTCGTCGCCCCCGCCGGGCGGCAGGAGCAGGACGAGGAGGTCGACCATGTCGGCGACCGCGGTCTCGGACTGGCCGACGCCGACGGTCTCCACCACCACGACGTCGAAGCCCGCCGCCTCGCAGAGCAGCCCGGCCTCGCGCGTGCGGCGCGCGACGCCGCCCAGCGTGCCGCCGGCGGGAGAGGGGCGGATGAAGGCGCGCTCGTCGCGCGCCAGGCGCTCCATGCGCGTCTTGTCGCCGAGGATCGAGCCGCCGGTGAGCGGCGACGAGGGATCGATCGCGAGCACCGCGGGCCTGCGCCCGAGGCCGAGCAGGAACAGGCCGAAGGCCTCGATGAAGGTCGACTTGCCGACGCCCGGCGCGCCGGAGATGCCGACGCGCACCGCGCCGCCCGTGCGCGGCATCAGCGCGTCGAGCAGGCGGTCGGCCTCGTCGCGATGGTCGGCGCGGCTCGATTCGACGAGGGTGATGGCGCGCGCGAGCGCCCGCCGGCTTCCCCCCGCCACCGCCGCGGCGAGCGCGGCGACGTCGTGGGCCGGCGCCTGCGTCGCGCCGCCCATGCTCAGGACAGGCCCTTGCGTCCCATCTCGAGGAACTTCTCGCGCCGCCGCGTGCGCAGGATGTCGCCGTCGAGTTGCGACAGGTCGCGCAGGTGCGAGGCGATGGCGCGGCCGACCTTGGAGATCGTCTCGGACCTCTCGCGATGCGCGGCGCCGAGCGGCTCGTCGATGATCTCGTCGATCACGCCGAGCTTGAACAGGTCCTGCGCCGTCAGCTTCAGCGCTTCGGCGGCGTCGGGCGCGTTCTCGCGCGTGCGCCATAGGATCGAGGCGCAGCCCTCGGGGCTGATCACGGAGTAGATCGCGTATTCGAGCATCAGCACGCGGTTGGCGGCGCCGATGGCGACCGCGCCGCCCGACCCGCCCTCGCCGATCACGACGGCGACGAAGGGCACGCGGATCGCGAGGCAGGTCTCGATCGCGCGGGCGATCGCCTCGGCCTGGCCGCGCGCCTCGGCGTCGATGCCGGGATAGGCGCCCGAGGTGTCGATCAGCGCGACGACCGGAAGGCGGAACCGGTCGGCGAGGTTCATCAGGCGCTGCGCCTTGCGGTAGCCCTCCGGCCGCGCCATGCCGAAATTGTGGCGCACGCGGCTCTCCGTGTCGTGGCCGCGCTCCTGGCCCAGCACGACGCAGCTGCGGCCGTCGATGCGCCCGATGCCGCCGAGGATCGCGAGGTCCTCGCCGAAGAGCCGGTCGCCGGCGAGCGGCGTCCAGTCCTCGACCAGCGCGGAGATGTAGTCGACGGCGTGCGGGCGCTCGGGATGGCGGGCGACCTGCACCTTCTGCCACGGCGTCAGCTTCGCGTAGGTCTGGCGGATCTGGCGCTCGACCTTCTGCTGCAGCCGCGAGACCTCGTCCGCGATGTTCAGGCTCGAGGAGCCGGAGAGATGCCGCAGCTCCTCGATCTTGCCCTCGAGCTCGGCGATCGGCTTCTCGAATTCCAGGTACTGGGCCATGCCTCGTCCGCCATCGAGCCGGGGCGTCAGGCCGCCGGCTTCGGTTCGTGAGCGATCACCCAGTCATAGGCCGGCAGCGTCAGGAATTCCACGAAGGAAGACGCCTCGCTCCAGTCGCGGAACATGCGCGCCGCCTCCCTGAAGCGCGACTTGCGGAAGGCCGGGCCCATGCGCTTCTCGATCCTCGCCAGCTCCTCGCCGAGCAGGCGGCGGAACAGCGCACGGTCGATCCTGCGCCCGTCCTCGAGCTTCGCGCCGTGGTGCAGCTGCTGCCAGATCTGCGCGCGGCTGATCTCGGCGGTCGCCGCGTCCTCCATGAGGTGGTTCAGCGGCACGCAGCCGATGCCGCGCAGCCATGCCTCCACGTAGCCGACGCCGATGGCGATGTTCTGCCGCAGGCCCGCCTCGGTGCGCGAGCCCTCGGGGACCCTGAGCAGGTCCGCCGCGGTCACCGCCACGTCCTGGCGGCGGCGATGGATCTGGTTCGAGGCCGGCATGATGCGGTCGAAGATCTCCCTCGCCACCGGCACCAGCGCGGGATGCGCGACCCAGGTGCCGTCGTGGCCGTCGCTGGCCTCGCGCTCCTTGTCGGCGCGCACCTTGGCCATCGCCGCCTCGTTGGCGACCGGGTCGTTCTTGATCGGGATCTGCGCCGCCATGCCGCCCATCGCGTGGACGCCGCGGTTGTGGCAGGTGCGGATCACGAGCTGCGAGTAGGAGCGCATCATGTGCGTCGTCATCGTGACCTGCCCGCGATCCGGCATGACGTGGCCGGGCGAGCGCGCGAACTTCTTGATGAAGGAGAAGATGTAGTCCCAGCGGCCGCAGTTGAGGCCGGCGGAGTGCTCGCGCAGCTCCCAGAGGATCTCGTCCATCTCGAAGCTGGCCATGATCGTCTCGACCAGCACCGTCGCCTTCACGGTTCCGCGCTGCAGGCCGAGCTTGTCCTGGGCCCAGCAGAAGACGTCGTTCCAGAGCCGCGCCTCGAGGTGGCTCTCCATCTTCGGCAGGTAGAAGTAGGGGCCGGTGCGGCGCTCGAGCAGCTCGCGCGCGTTGTGGAACATGTAGAGGCCGAAGTCGAAGAGCGACGCGGACATCTCCGCGCCGTCGACCAGGACGTGCTTCTCCGGCAGGTGCCAGCCGCGCGGGCGTACGAAGAGCACCGCGACCTTCTCGTTCAGCTGGTAGTGCTTCTGCGAGACGGGGTCGGTGAAGGCGATGGCGCGGCGCACGGCGTCGCGCAGGTTCCTCTGCCCCTCGACCATGTTCGCCCAGGTCGGGGTCGAGGAATCCTCGCAATCCGCCATGAACACGCTGGCGCCCGAGTTGAGCGCGTTGATGACCATCTTGCGGTCGACGGGGCCGGTGATCTCGACGCGGCGGTCGAGGATGTCCTTCGGCAGCGGCGCCACCTGCCAGTCGCCCGCGCGCACCGCGGCGGTCTCCGGCAGGAAGTCCGGGGTCCAGCCCGCGTCGAGCCTGGCCTGGACCTCCTTGCGGCGCGCGAGCAGCTCGAGCCGGCGCGCATTGAAGCGGCGATGCAGCTGGGCGAGGAAGTCGAGCGCGCCGCCGCCGAGGATCTCGGCGTCGGACGGCGTGCGCGGCGAGACGAGCTTCACGCCGGCAGGCAGGCGGATCGGCTTGGGGGCGAGCGGCGCGGGCGCCTTCGCGGCGGGCTTCGGAGCCGCCTTCGCGGCTGGCGCGGGCCTGCGGGCCGGGGCGGGCTTGCGCGTCGCGGCCTTGGTGGCTGGCGCGGCCTTGCGCGCGGGGGCCTTCTTCGCGGCGACCCTGGCCGCAGGGACCTTCTTCGCCACGACCCTGGCGGCGGGGGCCTTGCCGGACGCCGCCTTTCTCGCCGGGGCCTTGGCGGCCTTGCGGGGCGCGGCCTTGCGGGCGGCGGGGGCCGCCTTGCCGGCCGGCTTCTTCGTGGTCTGCTTCCTGCGCTGGGCCATGGGTCGCCGACTCCCCTGCTTCTCGTCCTGCCCGGGCAAGCGCCCGGGCACGGCTTCTTAGCCGCGCGGGCGACCCTTCGGCAAGCACCCGGGAACTATTTGCCCCGGGAAACCCGGGGCTTGGCGGCCAGCGGGTGGTGCGCCTCGACCACCCGGCGCAGCCTCTCGCCCGCCACGTGGGTGTAGACCTGGGTCGTCGAGATGTCGGCATGGCCGAGCATCTGCTGCACGGCCCGCAGGTCCGCCCCGCCCTCCAGGAGATGGGTGGCGAAGGCATGGCGCAGGACATGCGGCGAGAGCCGGCGCGGGTCGATGCCGGCCGGCGCGCCGAGTTCCTTCAGCATCTGGGCGATGCGCGCGGTGGTCACGTGGCCGGCGGCGCCGCGCGAGGGGAAGAGGAACCGGCTCGGACGGTCGGGATCCGGAAGGAAGGACGCGCGCAGTTCCATGTAGGCGGCGATCGCCGCCGCGGCTGCCTCTCCCAGCGGCGCCAGCCTTTCCTTGCCGCCCTTGCCGCGCACCCGCAGGAAGCGGCCCGAGCGGTCGATGGCGCCGAGGGGCAGCGCGGCGAGCTCCGACACGCGCAGGCCGGAGGCGTAGAGCACCTCCAGCATCGCCGCGAGGCGGCGCGCGGCAGGGCCGTCGCCGCGCGCGCGCGCCGCGGCGACCAGCGCCTCGACCTCGGCGCGCGACAGCAGCTTCGGCAGGGCGCGGCCACGCCGCGGCGCGTCGAGCCGCGCGGACGGGTCGTCGCCGCGCCGACCCTCCTCGAGCAGGAAGCGATAGAACTGGCGGATCGCGGAGCGCCTCCTCGCCGCGGTGGCCGGGCTCGCGCCGGCGCGCGACAGGGCGCGCATGTAGTCGCCGAGGTCGTGCTCGCTGGCCTCCGCCAGGCCTCGGCCACGCAGGTGCGCGGCGAGGTGGGCGAGGTCGTTGCCGTAGGAGGCGATGGTCGCGCGGGCCGCGCCGCGGCTCGCGGCCATCATCTCGAGGAAGGCCTCGGCATGCGGGTCGGCGAGGGCGGGCAGGACCGGGCGACGACCCATCCGCCGCGGCCCGCCTCAGAGCCCGGCGGCGAGCGCCGCCTCGAGGGCGATGCCGCGCGCCTCGTCGGCGAGGCCTACCTCCTGCAGCGCGCGCAGCGTCGCGGCGAGCGCGGTGGGATTGTCGCGCAGCGCCGGCTCCGCGAGCGCGGCCGCCGCGAGCAACACCGTCTCGCCCGCGAGGCGCTGCCCGGCGGCGCGGCCGAGCCGCATGATCGTCGCTGGCGTGGTGATCGCCGCCGGCGCCGATCCCGCGAGCTCGGCGGCGGGCGTGCCCAGCGCCTCCAGCGTCTCCGCGAGCAGCCGTGCGCGGGCCGCGGCGCGCGCCGGCTCGCGCCGCGCCTGCGCCTCGCGCCAGGCGCGCAGCGCGGCGCCGTCGACAAGGCCGCGATCCGGGACGCCCGCGATCGAGAGCAGCGGCGCGAGCATGGCCGCCGCTTCGGCGCCCTCGGGCATGCCGCGCAGCATCTCGAACCAGCGCATCGCCTCGACGCCGCGGCGGTCGACGAGGAGCGTGCGCGCCACGAGTCCGGCATGCTCGAGCGCGTCATGCGACGGCGGGATCGCGAGGACGAGGTCGGCGGCGGCGCGGCGCAGGGCGCGCGCGGCCCCGCGCTTCTCCGCCGATTGCATCGCCCGCGCGAAGGCGGCGGCGCGCGCCGGGCCGGGGGCGGCGTCGCGCACGAGGCGATGGAGGGCGGCGCGCCCGCGCGGGCCGGCCTCCCGCTCGGCGAAGCCGGCGAGGTCGGCCGCCTCGCGCGGCGCGAACTGGACGCCCTCGTAGAGCGCGGCGAGGCGCGCGCCCTCCATCGAGCCGGAGGATGTCGCCGCCTCGGCCGCGCGCAGCCGCGTCTCGACGGCGAAGGCCTCGTTCGCGGCGATGGCGGCGAGGATCGACGGCGGCGCGCCCGCCAGCGTCGCGGCGGGCGGCGCCGCCTTCGCGGCGGCGAAGAGCGGCAGGTGGTGCGCGCGCAGCTCGGCCTTGCCGCCCTCCAGCGCGCGCGCCGCGCCGTCCGCCAGCGACACGAAGCGCTCCAGCCAGTCGTCCTCGGGCATCTTCTGCTCGCGCAGCATCGCGCTGCCGAGCTGGGCGCGGAACACGTCCTGCTCGAGCACCTGGCAGGCGATGAGCGCATGCGCCCAGCCCGGCTGGGTCGACGTGGCGATCGACTCGCGCACCAGCTCGCAGGCCGGGCGCGGGTCGGCGGCGAGGAACAGCGTGTCGCGCAGCACCTCGCGCGCGGCCTCGTCGCGCTGGCCGCGGGCGAGCGGCGCGGCGAGCTCGCCGGCGGCCTGGGCCTCGCCGAGCCGCAGCAGCCCGCGCGCGCGCAGCACCGAGAAGTCCGGGAAGCCCTCCTCGGCGTCCTTCTCGGGCGGCTGGCCGGGAGACGAGAGGGTGCGGCGCAGGAGGTCGCGCAGCGTCGCCTGGCGCGGCGCGGCCAGCGCGTCCACCAGCGGGTCGACCGCGCGGCGCTGCGAGCCGGTCCAGAGCGTGGGCGGCAGGGCGCCGGACGACGCGTCGATCAGGCCGCTCGCGCCCTGGTCCACGGGCTTCGGCGCGCCCTCCAGCCTGATGCCGCGATCGACGGGGGGCACCGATGGCGCGGGCATCGCGTCGCCGCCCGGAATGAGGCGCATCGGCCGACCGGGCAGGGACTGCGCGCGCGCCTCGGCGGCAGCGGCGAGGGCGAGCGCCGCGCAGAGCAGGGCGGCGAGCGCGCTAGCGCGGCATGCGGTCACTCGGGATCGCCTTCTCGATGCGCGCGGTCGGCGGGGGTATCTCGACGAAGCCCAGCGCGGCGATGCCAAGGGCGATGCCGGCGACGAGGATCGCGAGGAGGAGCAGCACGATACGGCGCAGCATGCGGAGCCTGGGGGCCTTGTCGCGCGGGCGATGCGGGGCTGCATGGCCGGCATCGGTTCTGCTACAGAGGGAAGATGACGAATTCAAGGCCCCAGCCATGAGCGAGGGCGCGACGCCGCCCCTCGCCGATCTGCTGCCCGCCGGGCGCAGCGTCGTGCTCGTCGGCCTGATGGGCGCGGGCAAGTCCTCGATCGGGCGGCGCCTGGCGCAGCGCCTCGGCCTCGACTTCGTCGACGCCGACCACGAGATCGAGCGCGCCGCGGGCTGCAAGATCGAGGAGATCTTCGCGCGCTTCGGCGAGCCAGCCTTCCGCGACGGCGAGCGGCGCGTGATCGGCCGCCTGCTCGAGGACCGCGCGCCGATCGTGCTCGCGACCGGCGGCGGCGCGTTCATGGACCCGGAGACGCGCGCGCGCATCCGCGAGCACGGGGTCTCGGTGTGGCTGCGCGCGGACCTCGACGTGCTCCTGCGCCGAGTCAGCCGGCGCTCCAACCGGCCGCTGCTCAAGCAGGGCGACCCGCGCGAGGTGCTCGAGCGGCTGGTAGCGTTGCGCCATCCCGTCTACGCCGAGGCCGACCTCGCGGTGGAGAGCGACGACTCGCCGGCCGAGAGCACGGTCGAGCGCGTCATCGCCGCGCTGGCGGCCCATCGACGCGGGGCGGCTGCATGAGCGGCGCCGAGAGCCTGCGCGTCGAACTCGGCGCGCGCGCCTACGACATCCATGTCGGCCGGGGCCTGCTGGAGCGCGCCGGCGAGCTCTGCGCGCCGCTGCTCGCCGAGCGGCGCGTCTTCGTCGTCACCGACGCGACGGTGGCGCGGCTCCATGCCGCGCGGCTCGAGGCGGGATTCGCCGCCGCTGGCGTCGCCACGCACCGCATCGAGCTGCCCCCGGGCGAGTCGACCAAGACCTGGGACGAGCTCGGCCGGCTGCTCGACCGCCTGCTCGACCTGCGCCCGGAGCGGCGCTCGCTCGTGGTGGCGCTGGGCGGCGGCGTCGTCGGCGACATCGCCGGCCTCGCCGCGAGCCTGCTGCTGCGCGGCATCGACTTCGTCCAGGCGCCGACGACGCTCCTGGCGCAGGTCGACAGCGCGGTCGGCGGCAAGACCGCGGTCGACGCGCGCCAGGGCAAGAACCTGGTCGGCGCCTTCCACCAGCCGCGCCTCGTGCTCTGCGACCTCGACGCGCTGGCCACGCTGCCCGGCCGCGAGCTGCTCGCGGGCTACGCCGAGGTCGCGAAGTACGGGCTGCTCGGCGACGCCGGCTTCTTCGCCTGGTGCGAGGGCAACGCCGCGCGGCTGCTCGCCGGCGATCCCGCCGCGCAGGCGCACGCGGTCGCGGAGAGCTGCCGCGCCAAGGCGCGCATCGTCGGCGCCGACGAGCGCGAGGCCGGGCAGCGCGCGCTGCTCAACCTCGGGCATACGTTCGCGCACGCCTTCGAGACCGCCGCGGGCTATGGCGACGCGCTGCTGCACGGCGAGGCGGTCGGGCTCGGCATGTGCCTCGCCTTCGACCTCTCCGTCGAGCTTGGCCTCTGCCCGCCGGCCGACGCCGCGCGCGTGCGTCGCCACGCCGCCGCGGTCGGGCTCCCGACCCGCCCGCCCCAGGGCGGCTGGGACGCCGGGCGCCTGCTCGCGCTGATGGCGCAGGACAAGAAGGCGCGCGGCGGCCTCACCTTCATCCTAGCGCGGGGCATCGGCGACGCCTTCGTCGCGCACGACGTCCCGGCCGACGCGGTGCGCCGCATCCTCGCCGCCGTGCTCGCGGCCTGAGGGGCGGGCCATGGAGGCGCTGGACGCGCTCGCCATCCCGTGGCCGCTGGCCGCCGCGACGGTGGCGCTGCTGCTCTGCCTGTCGGCGTTCTTCTCGATCTCCGAGACCGCGCTCACGGCTTCGTCGCGCGCGCGGCTGACGTCGCTGGCGCAGCACGGCAACGCGCGCGCGCGCCGGGTCCTGGCGCTGCGCGAGCGCGAGGACGAGGCGCTGGCGGCGATCCTGCTCGGCAACAACGTGGTCAACATGGTCGCCTCGTCGGTCGCCACGGGCTGGCTCGTCGCCGTGTTCGGCGAGGCCGGCGTCGCCTACGCGGCGCTCGCCATGTCGGTCCTCGTCGTCTTCTTCGGCGAGGTGCTGCCGAAGACCGCCGGCCTCGCCAGCCCCGACCGCACGATCCTCGTCATCGAGCCGGTCCTCGCGCCCGCGCTGCGCGCGCTCGGCCCGCCGTCGCGCGCGATCCAGTTCGCGGTGCGCGTCGTCCTGCCGCTCGTCTCCCGCCGCCCGCGGGCCGGCGCGCGCGAGCGGCGCGCGCAGGCGGAGGAGGAACTGCGCGGCGCGATCGAGCTGCACGCAGAGCCCGGCCGCTCGTCGCGGCGCGAGCGCGAGATGCTGCGCTCGATCCTCGACCTCGACGACGTCACGGTCGGCGAGATCATGATCCACCGCAACCAGGTGGTGGCGCTCGACATCGACCAGAAGCCGGCCGCGGTGCTGCAGGAGGCGCTGTCGAGCCCGCATACGCGCATCCCGCTCTATCGCGGCAGCCGCGAGAACATCGTCGGCGTGCTGCACGCCAAGGCGCTGCTGCGCGCGCTGCGCGAGGCGCACGGCCGCGTCGACGACCTAGACCTGCCGCGCATCGCCGCGCGGCCGTGGTTCATCCCCGACACGACGACGCTGCTCGACCAGCTGCATGCCTTCCGCCGGCGGCGCGACCACTTCGCGGTCGTGGTCGACGAGTACGGCGTGCTGCTCGGCATCGTGACGCTGGAGGACATCCTCGAGGAGATCGTCGGCGACATCGCGGAGAAGCACGAGTTCCAGGTGCCCGGCGTGCGCGCGCAGCCCGACGGATCCTGGCTTGTCGACGGCACGGTGACGATCCGCGACCTCAACCGCGAGTTCGACTGGCGCCTGCCCGACGAGCCGGCGGCGACGATCGCGGGCCTCGTCATGCACGAATCCCGCGTGATCCCCGACATCGGGCAGGTCTTCGTCTTCCACGGGATGCGCTTCGAGGTGATGCGGCGCAAGCGCCACCAGGTCGCGCAGCTGCGCATCGCGCGCCAGCAGCCCGCGCCCGCGGCGCGCGCGGCCGGCTGAGCGGCGCGCGGCGGAAGGCGCGTCGATGGCGCAGGCACCCTGCTTCGCCCAGTGGGAGAGCCCCGCGATGGGCCGCGACTTCGCCGCCGATCCCGCGCGCCTCGCCGAGGACCCGCTCTGGGCCGCGTCCGGGGCGCGCGACGCCGCCGAGTACGCGCGCTGGGCGCACCATGTCTGCGGCATGGCCTGCGTGCGCATGGTGCTCGCCGCGCGCGGCCTCGGCGCGCCGCCCATCCTCGAGCTCGCGCGCGCCGCCACCGCGCGTGGCGCCTATGTCGAGGAGGCGGGCGGCGCGATACGCGGCATGGTCTACGCGCCCTGCGTCGCGTGGCTGCGCGAGGACTGGGGCATCGAGGCCGAGGTCGTGGTCGGCATCGACGCGCACGGCATCGTGCGCGCCATGGAGCGCGCGGAGTTCCTCATCGCCTCGGTGCATCCCTCGATCCGCGCGCCCGACGCGCCGCCGCCGCGCCGCGGCGGGCACCTCGTGCTGGTGCTCGAGGCCGGGCCCGACGCGATCGTCTTCCACAACCCCTCGGGCTTCGACGCGGCGACGCGCTGCGGGGCACGGCTGGCGCCGGCGAAGTTCGACCGCTTCTTCGCCGGGCGCGCGATCGCGATCGCGCGCTGATCAGCGGCGGACGAGCGCGCGCGCGGCCAGCGCCACCGCGATCGCGCCGGCCGCGCCGGCGAGCGCGTCGCGCAGCGCGGGCGAACGACCCGGCGCGAGATGCTGGGCGAGCTCGAGCAGCGCCGCGTAGCCGCACAGCGCGAGGGCGGGGCGCGCGAGGCCGAGCCGCGCGCGATGGCCGATCGCGAACATCGCCATCGTGCCGGCATAGGCGACGGCGTGCTCGGCCCAGCCCGCGGCGCCGGTGCGGACCATGTCCCCGCGCGGCAGCAGCGACAGCACGGCCAGCGCGGCGACGCAGCCCCAGGCCGCGTGGCGCGCGAGGCGCTCAGCGAGCGGCGGCATCCTCTGCGGGCGCCAGCGTCCTGAGCTGCAGGGCGTGGACGCGCTCGCGCAGTTCCTCGGCGAGCGCGGCATGGACCATGCGCTGGCGCGCCACGCGCCCGGCGCCGGCGAAGGCGGCGGAGACGATCGTCACCGAGAAATGGCTCTCGCCGCCGGGATGCGCGCCGGCATGGCCCGCGTGGCGATGGGAGTCGTCGACGATCTCGAGCCGCGTCGGCGCGAGCGCCGCCTCCAGCTTCGCGCGCATGCGCTCCGCGACCTCGCCCATGGCCCTTCCCTCCGTCCCCGTCAGCGCGCCGGGCGCGCGGACGTGCCCGGCGCGCGCAGCGTCCATTCCACGATGCGGCGCATGACGCCGCCCGCCGCCTCGTCGAAGGCGAGCATGATCGCGCCCATCGAGTCCGACGACGCGCGCTCGGTGCGCTCGGCCGAGGTGGAGGCGATGATCGACCGGTCGCCGACGCGCACCAGCTTCGCGGTCATCCGCACGCGGACCAGCGGGGGCCGCGCCGCGTCGGGGAAGTACTCGGCTGCGAACTCGCGCAGGTCCGTCTGCAGCAGGTAGTCGGGGCGCAGGCGGACCGACTCGCGGGACACCGCGACGATGCGCCCGGTGTTCTCGAAGGATTCGACGAGCAGCGTCTGCAGCATCGCCGGCGCCGCGTCGCTCCAGTTCGCGCGCGCGAAGTAGTCGAGGCTGACCGGCGTGCGCTGCAGCGCCACGCGCGAGGTGTTCAGCCCCGCCGCGGCGACGGGCAGCTCGACGACCAGCTGCCAGGCGACGGCGGGGAGGTCCGCGGCGAAGCTGCTCTTGGGGGTCAGGGTGTAGAGCTGCGCCGGCTCGCCCTGGCCGGGCAGCATGCCCGCGCAGCCCGCGAGCGCCGGCCCCGCGGCGGCGAGGAGGAGGAGTCGCCTGCGGCCGTTCGTCATCGCACCGTCTCGCGGCGGGAGGGATCGAAGCCGCGCGTCTGGTCGCCGAACAGGAAGCGCGCGGGGTCCCGTTCCATCTGCAGCGACAGGCGCTGCAGCGCGGCGACCAGCTGGCGCGCCTCGACGACGAACTGGGAGAATTCCTGCAGGCCCTGGTCGGCGAAGCCGCGCACCGGGCCGCGCGCGTCGCGCAGCAGCGCCTCGGCCTGCGCCGCGAGCCGGGCGAAGTTCTGCGCGGCCTGCCGCAGGTCGCCGAGCGCTGGCTGCGCGCCGGTGACCAGGCGGTCCGCGTCGCGCAGCAGCACGCGCGTGTCGCCGATGGCGGCGGTCGCCTCGCGCTCGACGCGCGCCATGGCGGCGCGCGCGTCGTCCGCCAGCTGGCGCGCCGCCTCCGCCGCGCCGCGGGCGGCCTCGGCGGCGGCGCGGGCGTCCTGCACCAGCGGGTCGACATGCGACCTGCGCTCGGCCAGCGTCGTGGCGAGGTCGTCGACGCTGCGCAGGATGCTGGCGATG
>VGDA01000058.1 GCA_016869915.1 Alphaproteobacteria bacterium | reverse complement strand
TCCGACGCCTCGCGCGCCAGGTCGACGAAGGTCACGCGCGATCCCTGCGCGCAGAAATGCTCGACGACGCTATCGCCGATGCCGGAGCCGCCGCCGGTGACGAAGACCGGGCGGTCGCGCAGGCTCGGATAGGTGGCGTATGCGTCCTGCGTCACGTCTCGTCCCCGTTGCGTCGCGCGATGCGCTAGCCTCGCGCCGCGACGACGCGAGGGTCAAGCGAGGAGCGCGGGCGCCATGACGACGACGATCCATCTCCAGTCCGGGCGCCAGCGCCTCGAGCTCGTGCCCGCGATCGGCGGCAGCGTCGCGGCCTTCTTCGCGGAGGGCCCGGGCGGGCGCGTCGACTGGCTGCGCCCGATGCCCGAGGCGGCGCGCGCCGCGGGCGACGTGCTCGAGGCCGCGTGCTTTCCCCTCTTCCCCTTCTCCAACCGCATCCGCCGCGGCGCCTTCGCCTTCGAAGGGCGCGACGTGCGCATGGTCCATCGCTACGACAACGCCGAGCATGGCCATGGCTGGCTCTCGGCCTGGCGCGTCGAGGGCTCCTGCGCGGATCGCGCGACGCTCGCGCTCGAGCGGCGGGCGAGCGCAGACTGGCCCTTCGCCTATCGCGCGACGCAGGAATTCCTGCTCCATCCCGGCCGCCTCGAGATGCGCATCGCGATCCGCAACACGGGCGCGATCCGCATGCCCGCGGGGATGGGCATCCATCCCTATTTCCCGCGCACGCCGCGCACGACGCTGCGCGCCGGCATCGACGCGATCTGGGAGACCGACGCGGAGGTGCTGCCGACCGAGCTCGTCCCGGCCGCGCCGCCGCGCGACCCGCGTGCCGGCCTCGCGGTCGACCAGGTCGCGCTCGACAACTGCTTTGCGGGCTGGGACGGGCGCGCGGAGATCGACTGGCCGGAGCGCAAGGCTGGCCTGTCGATGCGCGCCGCGGGTCCGCTCGGCTTCCTGGTCGTCTACACGCCCCCGGGCGAGCCCTATTTCTGCGCCGAGCCAGTGAGCAACGCGACCGACGCCTTCAACCTCGCCGCGGCCGGCCGCGGCGACACCGGCATGGTCGTGCTGGCGCCGGGCGAGGAGGCCGCGGCGCGCGTGTCCTTCGTGCCCCGCGAGGACGCCTGAGCCCGCCGCGGCGCGGCCCGATTTCGCGTTGCCGGCGGGCGCGGCTGCGGCCAATCTGCGCGGCATGAAGTTCTCCTTCCTCGCGCTCGCGCGGCAGGCGCTGGCCGGCCATGGTGGCTGGCCCGCGCAGTGGCGCATGCCGGAGCCGAAGCCGGCCTATGACGCGATCGTGCTGGGCGCGGGCGGGCATGGCCTGGCCACCGCCTACTACCTCGCGGCCGAGCACGGCATGCGCAACGTCGCGGTGCTCGAGAAGGGCTGGCTCGGTGGCGGCAACACCGGCCGCAACACCACGATCATCCGCTCGAACTACCTGTGGGAGGAGAGCGAGGCGATCTACGAGCACTCCGTGAAGCTCTGGGAGACGCTCTCGCGCGAGCTCAACTACAACGTCATGTACTCGCCGCGCGGCGTGATGATGCTCGCGCACACGATCCACGACGTGCAGGTGTTCAGGCGCCATGTCCACGCCAACCGCCTGGCGGGCATCGACAACGAATGGCTGACGCCCGCGCAGGCGAAGGAATTCTGCCCGCCGCTCAACATCGCGCCGGGCATGCGCTACCCGATCCTCGGCGCGGCGCTGCAGCGGCGCGGCGGCACGGCGCGCCACGACGCGGTGGCCTGGGGCTATGCGCGCGCGGCCGACCGGCTGGGCGTCGACATCATCCAGAACTGCGAGGTGACGGGCATCAGGCGCGACGCCGCGGGCGCGGTCTCGGGCGTGGAGACCACGCGCGGCTTCATCGCCACCCGCCGGCTGGGCGTCGTCGCCGCCGGCCATACCAGCGTCGTGATGGCGATGGCCGGCGTGCGCATGCCGCTGGAGAGCTACCCGCTGCAGGCGCTGGTCTCGGAGCCGATCAAGCCCGCCATGCCCTGCGTGGTGATGTCGAACACGATCCACGCCTACATCTCGCAATCCGACAAGGGCGAGCTCGTCATCGGCGCGGGCACCGACGTCTACACCTCGTACAGCCAGGCGGGCGCGCTGCACGTCACCACGCACACGCTCGACGCGATCTGCGAGCTCTTCCCGGACTTCCGCCGCGTGCGGATGCTGCGCAACTGGGGCGGCATCGTCGACGTGACGCCGGACCGCTCGCCGATCATCGGCACGACGCCGGTGCCGGGCCTCTTCGTCAATTGCGGCTGGGGCACCGGCGGCTTCAAGGCGACGCCGGGATCGGGCCATGTCTTCGCCGCCACGATCGCGCGCGGCGAGCCGCACCCGATCGCCGCCCCCTTCTCCCTCGACCGGTTCCGCACCGGCCGGCTGATCGACGAGGCCGCCGCCGCGGCGGTCGCGCATTGAGGACGCGATGCTGCTGATCAGGTGCCCGCATTGCGGCGAGAGGCCGGAGGTCGAGTTCCGCCATGGCGGCGAGGCGCATGTCGCGCGTCCCGAGGATCCCTCGTCGCTCGACGACGCGGCCTGGGCGGAGTTCCTCTACATGCGCGCCAACCCGAAGGGCTGGCATTTCGAGCGCTGGCGCCACGAGCATGGCTGCGGGCGCTTCTTCAACGCCGTGCGCCACACCGTCAGCGACCGCATCGTGCTGACCTATCGCAGCGGCGAGAAGCGTCCCGACCTCGCCGCGATCCCCGGCACGGAGCGGCCATGAGCGAGGCCTTCCGCACCGCCTCGGGCGGCCGCATCGACCGGGCGCGCCCGCTTTCCTTCCGCTTCGACGGCCGGCGCATGACCGGCCGCGCCGGGGACACGCTCGCCTCGGCGCTGCTCGCCAACGGCGTGCATCTCGTCGGGCGCTCGTTCAAGTACCACCGCCCGCGCGGCATCCTCGCCGCGGGCGCCGAGGAGCCCAACGCGCTGGTCGGCGTCGATCGCGGGCCGGGACGCTACGCGCCGAACCTGCGCGCGACGCAGGTCGAGCTCCACGAGGGCCTGTCGGCCGAAAGCCAGAACCGCTTCCCCTCGCTGCGCCTCGACGTCGCCGCGCTCGCCGACCTCGCCGCGCCGCTGATCCCCGCGGGCTTCTACTACAAGACCTTCATGTGGCCGGCCTCGTGGTGGGCCAAGCTCTACGAACCGCGCATCCGCGCCGCCGCGGGCCTCGGCCGCGCGCCCTCGGGCAGCGATCCCGACCGCTACGCGCAGCGCCACGCGCATTGCGAGACGCTGGTCGTCGGCGCCGGGCCGGCCGGCATCGCCGCGGCGCTCGATGCCGCCGCGCGCGGCGGGCGCGTCATCCTCTGCGACGAGCAGGCCGAGCCGGGCGGCAGCCTGCTCGCCGAGACGCGCGCGACGATCGACGGTCGCCGGGCGGCGGACTGGCTTGCCTGGGCGCTCGGCGAACTCGCCGCCAACCCGCGCGTGACGATCCTGCCGCGCACCACCGCCTTCGGGTACTTCGCGCAGAACTTCGTCGCGCTGGCGGAGCGCGTCACCGACCACCTCGCCGCGCCGGACCCGAACCTTCCGCGCGAGCGCCTCTGGCAGGTCCGCGCGCGCGAGGTCGTCCTGGCGACGGGCGCGATCGAGCGGCCGCTCGTCTTCCCGGAGAACGACCGGCCGGGGATCATGCTCGCCGACGCCGCGCGCACCTATCTCGCGCGCTACGGCGTGAAGCCCGGGTGCCGGGCGCTGGTCTTCGCCGCGCATGACGACGCGCATGGCGCGGCGCTCGAGCTGGCCGCCGCGGGCATGGAGATCGCGATGGTCGTCGACCTGCGCGCGACGGCCGATGGCGAGCTGCCGCGGCGCGTGCGCGAGGCGGGGATCGCCGTGCGCACCGGCGCCACGGTCACCGGCACGCGCGGCAGGCTGCGCGTCCACGAGGCGCATGTCGGCTCCGTCGACGCCGACGGATCGGTGCGCGGCGTCGAGCCGGTCAGCTGCGACACGCTGCTGATGTCCGGCGGCTGGACGCCGAGCGTCCACCTGCATTCGCAGTCGCGCGGCAGGCTCGCCTGGCGCGAGGAGATCCAGGCCTTCGTGCCGGACGGCACGCCGCAGGCCTGCCGCTCCGTCGGCGCCTGCGCGGGCGCCTTCGGGCTGCAGGCGGCGCTCGGCCCGCGCCATCGCGTCGAGGGCGATCCCGCGCGCGGCGGCGGCTTCGCCGGCGCGGTGCCGCATGACCGCTCGCCGGGGCGCGCGCGCGCCTTCGTCGACTTCCAGAACGACGTCACCGCGAAGGACCTCGGCCTCGCGCTGCGCGAGGGCTTCCGCTCGATCGAGCACGTCAAGCGCTACACCACCAACGGCATGGCGACGGACCAGGGCAAGACGTCGAACATCAACGCGCTGGCCATCGTCGCCGCGGCGAGCGGGCGCAAGGTGCCGGAGGTCGGGCTCACGACCTTCCGCCAGCCCTACACGCCGGTGACCTTCGGGACCCTGGCGGGCATGTCGCGCGGCCAGCTCTTCGACCCCGTGCGCACGACGCCGATCCATGGCTGGGCCGAGGCCGCGGGCGCGGTGTTCGAGGATGTCGGCCAGTGGAAGCGCGCGCACCATTTCCCGCGCCCCGGCGAGGACATGCACGCGGCCGTCGCGCGCGAGTGCCGCGCGGTGCGCGCCAGCGCCGGCATCTTCGACGCCTCGACGCTGGGCAAGATCGAGGTGGTCGGGCGCGACGCCGCGGAGTTCCTGGAGCGCATCTACGTCAACGCGTTCCGCAGGCTGGAGCCAGGGCGCTGCCGCTACGGCATCCTCCTCAACGAGGCCGGCTTCGTGATCGACGACGGCGTCATCGGCCGCATGGCGGCGGACGCCTTCCACGTCACCACCACGACGGGCGGCGCGGCGCGCGTGCTCGCCATGATGGAGGACTACCTCCAGACCGAGTGGCCCGGGCTCGAGGCCTGGCTCACCTCGACGACCGAGCAATGGGCGACGATCGCGGTGCAGGGGCCGCGCGCGCGCGCCATCCTGGCGCCGCTGGTCGAGGGCATCGACGTCTCGCGCGAGGCCTTCCCGCACATGGCCGTGCGCGAGGGCCGCGTCGCCGGCGCGCGCGCGCGGCTCTTCCGCGTCAGCTTCACGGGCGAGCTCGGCTTCGAGGTCAACGTGCCGGCCAGCGAGGGCCGCGCGACATGGGAGGCGATCTGGGAGCAGGCGCGCCGCCACGACGCCGTCGCCTACGGCACCGAGGCCATGCACGTGCTGCGCGCCGAGAAGGGCTACATCATCGTCGGCCAGGAGACCGACGGCACCGTGGTGCCGGACGACCTCGGCCTCGGCTGGGCGATCGGCAAGGCCAAGCGCGACTTCGTCGGCAGGCGCTCGCTGTCGCGCCCGGACATCGTCGCGCCTGATCGCAGGCAACTCGTCGGGCTGCTCACGCGCGACGGGCGCACGCTGCTCGAGGAGGGCGCGCAGGTCGTGGCGATGCCCGACCCGCCGCCCGGCACCGCGGCGCTCGGCCACGTGACCTCGTCCTATCGCAGCGAGGCCGCGGGCCGGCCGATCGCGCTCGCCCTCGTCGCCGGGGGACGCGCGCGCAAGGGCGAGGTGCTGCACGTGCCGATGCCCGGCGGCGCGATCGCGGTCGAGGTCGTCGATCCCGTCTTCCACGACCCGAAGGGGAGCCGCCTCGATGGCTGATCCGCTCGACGGCCGCGCGCGCCTCGACCTGCCGGGGCGCCTGCTGCTCGCGCCCTGCGCGCCCGCCGCGCGCTTCGTGCTGCGCGGCGGCGCCGACGTGGCCGCGCGCGCCGGCGCGGCCTTCGGCGCGACGCCGTCGCTGGAGGCCTGCCGCGCCTCGGTCGAGGGCGAGCGCGCCGCGCTCTGGCTCGGTCCGGACGAGTGGCTGCTGCTCGCGCCGCGCGCCGAGGAGGACGCGGCCGAGGACGCGCTGCGCGGCGCGCTCGCCGGCGCGCCGCATGCGCTGGTGCGCGTCTCCGACCGCCATGCCGCGCTGACCGCGAGCGGCCCGTGCGCCGAGGCGCTGCTCGCCGCGGGCTGCCCGCTCGACCTAGATCCCGCCGCGTTCCCGGAGGGCATGTGCACGCGCACGCTGCTCGGCAAGGTGGAGATCGTGCTCTGGCGCCACCGGCCGCTCGGCTTCCGCGTGGAGATGCGCCGCTCCTTCGCGGCCCATGCCTGGGACCTGCTGGCCGAGGCCGCGCGCGAGCACGCCGTGCCCTGACGGGCGCGACGCCCTAGAGGCCGAGATAGCTGCGCCGCAGCGCGGGGTCGCGCGCGAGGTCGGCCGCCGCGCCGGAAAGCGCGATGGCGCCGTGCTCGAGCACGTAGGCGCGATGCGCGATGGCGAGCGACTGCACGACGTTCTGCTCGACCAGCAGGACCGACAGCCCGTCGGCGTTGAGCCGGCCGACCAGCGCGAACATCTCCTCCACCAGCAGCGGCGACAGCCCGAGCGAGGGCTCGTCGAGGATCAGCAGCCGCGGCTCGCCCATCAGCCCGCGGCCGATCGCGAGCATCTGCTGCTCGCCGCCCGACAGCGTGCCCGCGGCCTGGCGCGCGCGCTCGCCCAGGCGCGGGAAGATCGACACGACGCGCTCGAGGTTGCGCGCCCGCGCGGCGCGGCCTCGGCGATAGCTGCCGAGCTCCAGGTTCTCGCGCACCGAGAGGTCGGGGAAGACGCGCCGCCCCTCGGGGACATGCACGAGCCCGGCCGCGACGATGCGCGTGGGCGGCGCGCCGGCGATCTCCTCGCCGAGGAAGCGGATCGATCCCGCGAAGGGCCGGTAGATGCCGGAGAGGTTGTTGTTGAGCGTCGACTTGCCGGCACCGTTGCTGCCGAGCAGCGCCACGATCTCGCCCGCGCGCAGCTCGAGGTCGACGCCGCGCAGCACCTCGACCGCGCCATAGCCCGCGTGCAGGCCCCGCACCTCGAGGATCGGCGCGCCCGCGTCAGCCACCGCCGCCTCCGCCCGCCAGCCGCGCCGCCGCGCCATGGCCGAGATAGGCCTCCACCACCGCCGGGTCGGCGGCGATCGCGGCGGGCGTGCCGCGCGCGATGATGCGGCCCTGGTTGAGGACATGGACATGCTCGGCGAGGCTGACCACCGCCTGCATGACATGCTCGATCAGCAGGATGGTGACGCCGCCGTCGCGGATCGCGCGCACCACGCCGACGATCTCGGCGACCTCCGTCGGGTTGAGGCCGGCCATCACCTCGTCGAGCAGCAGCAGCCGCGGCGAGGTGGCGAGCGCGCGGGCGAGCTCGAGCCGCTTGCGGCCGGCGACGGTGAGGTCGCCCGCGCGCATGTCGAGCATCGCGCCCATGCCGACGGAGCACGCGACGCGATCGGCGGCCTCCTCGGCCTCGGCGCGCCGGCCATGGCGCAGCCAGGCGCCGACCATGACGTTCTCGCGCACGCTGAGCCGCGCGAAGGGCTGGGTGATCTGGAAGGTGCGCACCATGCCGGCGCGCGCGACGAGGTGCGGCGCGTGGCCGGTCACGTCGCGGCCCGCGAAGCGCACCGAGCCGGCATCGGGCCTGACGAATCCCGCGATGGCCGCGAAGCAGGTCGTCTTGCCCGCGCCGTTGGGCCCGATCAAGCCGACGATCGCGCCCTCCGGCACGTCGAGGTCGACGCCGTCGACCGCCTTGAGCCCGCCGAAGGACCGCGTCAGGCCGCGCACCTCAAGCATCGCGGCCTCCGCGGCGCCGGATGCGCCGGGCGAAGAGGCCGATCAGCCCGTCGGGCAGCCGCGCGACGATGGCGACGAGGATCATCCCGTAGACGACGAGGCCGAGGCCCTGGGCGCTGGTGAGCGCGCGCGTCGCCTCGCCCACGAAGCCAAGCGCGATGGCGCCGACCAGCGGCCCGAAGACCGTGCCCGCGCCGCCGATCATGCTGACGAGCAGCATCTCCACCGACTTCTCGACGCCGAAGGCGATCGAGGGATCGATGTAGAGGTATTTCTGCGCGTAGAACGTGCCGCCCGCGCCGGCCATCGCGCCGGAGATCCCCATGCACAGGGTCTTGGCGCGCAGCACGTCGATGCCGAGCGCGCGCGCGGCGTCCTCGTTCTCCCGGATCGCGGCGAGCTGCGCGCCGAAGCGCGAGCGGCGCAGCCACCACGCGATCGCCAGCGACGCAGCGACCAGCGCGAGCGCGATGTAGTAGAGCGAGGCGGGATCCTTGAACTGGAAGTTCGCGGCGCGCGCGTCGGCCTTGATCAGGATTCCGAGGCCGCCGCGCGTGAACTCCGCGGAGTTGGCGAGGATGCGGAAGACCTCCGCGAAGGCGAGGGTGACGAGCGCGAAGTAGGAGCCGCGCAGCCCGGCGCGGAAGGCGAGCGCGCCGATGCCGAGCCCGACCGCGCCGCCCGCGAGCGCCGCCACCGGCCAGGCCAGCCAGGGGTTCCAGCCCCAGGTCGCGTGCAGGATCGTCGAGGCATAGGCGCCGGTGCCGAAGAACACGACATGCCCGAACGAGGTCTGGCCCGCGAAGCCGCCGGCGATGTTCCAGGCCTGGCCGAGGAAGGCTGAGAACAGGATCATCACGGCCACGTTGACGGCGTAGTTGGAAGGCAGGACGAGCGGGAGCGCGAGCGCCGCGACCGCGCCAAGGGCGAGAAGGAGGCGCGCGCGCGGGGTCATCGCCGCGCCCCGAAGAGGCCGGTCGGCCGCAGCAGCAGCACGAGGATGAAGGCGAGCGAGATTCCGATCTGTCCGAGCTGCTCGCCCAGCAGCAGGCCGCCGAGCGACTCGATCACGCCGATGGCGAAGCCGCCGGCCAGCGCGCCGGGGAAGCTGCCCATGCCGCCGAGCACGACCGTCGTGAAGGCGATCAGCACGAAGGCGTGGCCCGAGCTCGGCGAGACGTAGAAGCTCGGCATCAGCAGGCAGGCCGCCGCGCCGAGGCAGGCGATGCCGATGCCGTAGGACACCGCGAAGACATGGTCGACGTCGATGCCGACCAGGCGCGCGCCCTGCCTCTCCTTCGCGACCGCGCGGATCGCCTTGCCGGTGTCGCTGCGCGCCATCCACAGGCCGAGCGCCGCGCAGATCGCGAGCGCGGCGGCAAAGGCGATGACCTTCGCGCGCGGCAGGAAGAGCGGGCCGAACTCGACCATGCGCTGGGCATGCGCGACGTCGATCGTCTGGGTGTCGCCGGTGAAGAGGAACAGCGCGAGGTTGTCGAGCGCGATCGACAGGCCGAGCGTGATGAGCAGGATGTTCTCGTCCTTGCCGTGCGCGAAGCGGCCGATCACGCCGCGATAGAGCGCGTAGCCAAGCGCGAAGGCGCCGCCGGCGACGATCGGCAGCGCGGCATAGGGATCGACGCCCGCCTTCGCGAACAGGAAGTAGGTCGCGTACATGGCGAGCATCAGCAGGCTGCCATGCGCGAAGTTGACGATGTGCAGCACGCCGTAGATCAGCGTCAGTCCGACGGCGACGAGCACGTAGACGGCGCCCGCGGCGAGGCCGTTCACGATGCCGGCGAGGAGGATGTCGATGCTGGGCATGGGCCGCGCGGACGCGTGCGCGTTCGGGGGATGCGCGCGCCGGTCCCCCCGGGGGACGGACCGGCGCGCGCGCCCGTCAGCCGAACTTCGGCTTCGGGAAGACGGCCTTCGCCGAGGCGAACTGCGCCGGGTAGACGACCTCGATGTCGCCCTTGAGGACCTGCAGCGCGGCCGCCTCGCCGCCCTGGTTCTGGCCATCGACGAAGCGCGTCGGGCCGTAGGGCATGAAGTGGTCGGCCCAGGTCGACGACGCGAGCGCCGCCGTCAGCCTATCCTTGTCCGCCGAGCCCGCGCGCTCAAGCGCATCGGCGACCAGCCTCACCGCGTTGTAGGCGAGGTAGACCTCGAAGGTGAAGAGCGTGCCGGTCGCCTCGACCTTCCTCTTCATCTCCTGCGCCTTCGGGTTGGTCGGCGCGAACCAGTGATTGTAGTCCATCATGTGCTCGGCGACGTCGGGCAGGTTCTTGGCGAATTTGTAGTTGAAGCCGCCGCCGAGCACCGAGAACATGCCCGCGAGGTCGACGCGCTGCTGGTGCAGCGTGCGCGCGAGCAGCACGTATTCGTTCTGGTAGTTCGACATCATCAGCACGTCGGGGCGCAGCGAGCGGATGCGCAGCGCGACGTTGTCAAAGTTGCGCGTCGGGTTGTCGTGCTTGATGACTTCCTTGACCTCGATGTTGATGCCGGGGAGCCGGTCGGCGAGCAGCTTCGCCGTGCCGGTGCCGAACTCCGAGCTCTCGTGGACGATGACCGCGCTCCTGGCCACCTTGCCCGCGCCGCCGTTGATCCCGTCGAGCGCCTTGATCGCCTCGTCGACGCACTTGCCGAAGCCGGGCTTGAGGCGGAAGACGTTCTTAAGGCCGCGCGTCGTGATGAGGTCGGACGCGCCGACATCGACCGCGTAGGGGATGCCGTACTTCGCGGCCGCCTGCGTCGTCGCGAGCACGACCGCGCTCTGGAAGCAGCCGACGATCGCGGCGACGCCCGCCTCGTTCATCTTCTCGACCTCGGCGACGCCGACCTCGACCTTCGCCTGCGTGTCGCCGAGCACCGCCTCGAGCCGGGCGCCGCCCATCGAGCGGATTCCGCCCGCGGCGTTGATCTCGTCGATCGCCATCTGGCCGCCGAGGCGACCCTGCGCGCCGCTATAGGCGACGAAGCCCGTCACGGGGTGGAGCAGCCCGATCCTGACCGGGCGCGCCTGCGCGCCGGCGAGGGCGGGCGCGCCCAGCGCGCCGGCGAGGGCGGCACCGCCCGCGAGCACGCGGCGGCGGGAGGCGATGGATCCTTTGGTCGTCAGCATGGCGTTCCCCGATCGGTTCGCGGGCGGCCCGCGCCGCCCCGGCGGACGGGACATAGCGCCGCGCCCTATCCTGACAACCCGGAGGGTCTTTCCGGAGCCTCGCCCGCCGGCGAGCGGCCGCCCCGCGCCGACAGGGCGGCGGCGACCCGGTCGAGCACGCCCGCCCAGCCGCCCGGCGAGGCCTGCCGGAACAGCCGCGCCGAAGGATACCAGGGGGTGTCCTCGCGCCCGACGAGCCAGCGCCAGTCCGGATCGCGCGGCAGGAGCAGCCAGAGCGGCAGCCCGAGCGTCCCGGCCAGGTGAGCGACGGCGGTATCCACCGACACGACGAGGTCGAGTTGAGCGAGCAGCGCCGCGGTGTCCGCGAAGTCGCCGAGTCCCAAGCCGAGATGCTCGACGCGCCCGTGCGCGCGCAGCGCCGCCTCGTCCGCTTGCCGGATCTCCTGCTGAATGCAGATCCAGCGCGCGTCCGGGCCGAGCAGCGGCGCCAGAGCCGCGAAGGGCAACGAACGGTTGCGGTCGTTGGCGTGCGACGGCCGCCCGCTCCAGGCGAGGCCGATGCGCGGGCGGCCGTCGCGTGGGCCGAGGCGCGTCGCCCAGGCCGCCTCGAGGGCAGGCGGGGCTCGCAGCTGCGCCGGCGGGGGCACGCTGCCAGGGGTCGTGCCGAAGGCGAGCGGCAGGCTCATCAGGGGGCAATGCAGGTCGAAGCCGCCGGCGGGCTCGCGCGCGCCGCCCACCACCTCGATGCCCGGCGCGAGGCTGGCGGCGAGGCGCAGCAGCGGCTCCTGCACCGACAGCACCACGCGCGCGCCGCGCGCGGCGAGCAGCGGCGCGTAGCGGCAGAACTGGATCGTGTCGCCGAAGCCCTGCTCCCAGTGCAGGAAGACCCGCCGTCCCGCGGGATCCTCGGCGCCGGTCCAGGCGGGCCGCGCCGGGAAACGGTCGCCGGACGGCTCCGAGGAGCGCTTGCGCCACTCCCATTCGCGCCAGCCCTGCTCCCACTCGCCGGCCAGCAGCATCAGCATCGCGCGGTTGCGCCGCGCATCGGCGAGGCCGGGCTGAAGGGCGATGGCCCGGTCATGGGCCTCGCGCGACTCGGCGAGCCGGCCGAGGTCGCGCAGCACGTTGGCGCGGTTGGCATGGAAGGGCGCGCTGCCGGGCGCATGCGCCAGCGCGGCATCGATGGCGGCGAGCGCCTCCTCGGCGCGCCCCGTCGCGCGCAGCGCCGAGGCGCGAGCGCCCTGCGCCTCGGCCAGGCCCGGCGCGAGGGACAGCGCCTCGTCCGCGGCGACCAGCGATTCCTCGTGGCGTCCGAGCGCACCGAGCACGAACGCCAGGTTCGCGCGCGACGGCGCGTGGCGCGCGTCGAGGGCGAGCGCCGCGCCATAGGCCGCCTCCGCCGCCTCCAGCGCCTGCGCGGCTTGCAGCGCGACTCCGAGGCCGAAGCGAAGGCCCGCATCCGCAGTCGCGAG
>VGDA01000057.1 GCA_016869915.1 Alphaproteobacteria bacterium | reverse complement strand
GGGGCTCGTCGTCCTCGGCGCCGATGTCGAGTTCCGCCTCGCCGTCGCCATCCGCCGGCGCGGCGAACCGGATCTCGAACTCCTCCTCGACCCGCGCCGCGAATGGCTCGAGCGACACGACGCATATCCGCGTCACCTCAGCGTCGAGCCGGGCCCTGAGGCGCCACCGCCCGCCTGCACCCGGGGAAAGCGTCCCGGAGCAGGCCAGCCTTCCGATCCCGGGAAGGGAGAACCGGCGGGCCAGGGCCGCGCGCTCGGCCTCCCCGGCCTCCACGGCGAAGCGGACGCGGCCGCGGCGCTCGTCCGCGACGACCGGCCGCGGGAACTCGACGGGCGTGATCTCCTGCCCCTGGGTCACGGCAGCGCCCCCCAGTCGGCGAAGCGAGGCCCTTCCGCCAGCATCGAGCCGACATCCTGGGCGGCGAGCGCGGCGTCGCTGGCCCGCAGGTAGGACGCCACTCGCGCGAGGGCGCGCGGGTCGGCGGCCGCGGCCCCGGCGAAGAGATTGCGGCCGATGGCGGCAAGGAGCTGGTCCTGCCCGGCGTCGAGCCCGTCCCCATAGGCCTTGATCCTGCCCATGAGGCCCTCCGCCATCTGCGTCACGCGCTTGCCGATGCCGAGGTCGCCGACCCCCATCTCCCGCAGCGTCCGGTCCATGTCGGCGAACATCGAGTCGTAGAGGTCCTGCGCGAGCCCCGCCCCCCGCTCGCCATCGCGCGCGAGGCGACGCACGACGAGGAACATGTGCAGGCAAAGCGCGTCGAAGCGGCCGTCCAGGCTATCCGGGACGCCGAGCTCGCTGAACGGCTCCGGGCGACGCGCCTGCGCGGCTAGCGCCGCATAGAGCGCCTCGGCCTCGCCTCGGGCACGCCCGCCCGCGAACCAGCGCGCCAGGGATTGGGGGAGCTTCATGGACCTCGACCGATTGACTGTGCCACCATGCGAGAGCATCTAGCGGCGTCGATGGCGCGTTCTAGTGGCGCCGCGACCACTGCCGCAAGCCCGATCCCCGGACGCAACGAGAGGCAAGCGATGGCCGGACAGTCCCGCTCCAGCATGACCGGCGCGCGCCGGCGCACGCCTGCCCTCGTGGCGGTGGCCCTCGCGGCCGGCCTCGGCGCCTGCCAGGCCACGATCGACGTCAGGGGCTTCGTGCCCGACGAGGAGAACCTCGCCCGGATAAAGGTGGGCGAGCAGAAGAAGGAGGACGTGCGCGAGCTGCTCGGCACGCCCTCGACCATTGGGATATTCGGCGACGAGACATGGCTCTACATCAGCCGTCGCACGGAAACCTACGCCTTCTTCGAGCCGAGGGTGCTCGAGCAGAAGGTGGTGGCGATCGCCTTCGACGAGGCGGGCAGCGTCTCGAACATACAGAGGCTCGAGCTCGCGGACGGCAAGGTCGTCCAGCATGTCGCCCGCATCACCCCTTCGCCGGGGAAGGAGCTTTCCTTCCTCGAGCAGCTACTCGGGAATGTCGGCAAGTTCAACCGCAGCGCGGGCGGCTATGTCCCGGGCGGTTCGCAGTCCCCGCCCCCCGGGACGATGCGCAGGTAGCGTCTTTCGGAAAGAACGAGGCCCCGGAGGCTGACGCCTCCGGGGCCCTCTTCCTTCGCGGCAGGCGGGCCTCGCGGCCCGCCCCGTCCCGCGTCAGCCGCCCTTGGCGAGCATCGCCAGGAGCAGCAGGGCCACGATGTTGATGATCTTGATCATCGGGTTCACGGCCGGGCCGGCGGTGTCCTTGTACGGATCGCCGACCGTGTCGCCGGTCACCGCGGCCTTATGGGCGTCGGAGCCCTTGCCGCCGTGGTGGCCTTCCTCGATGTACTTCTTGGCGTTGTCCCAGGCGCCACCGCCCGAGGTCATCGAGATGGCCACGAACAGGCCGGTGACGATCGTGCCGAGCAACATCGCGCCCAGCGCGCTGAACGCGGCCTCCTGGCCGCCCACGGCGCGCACCACGAAGTAGAGGACGATCGGCGCCGCGACGGGAAGCAGCGACGGGACGATCATCTCCTTGATCGCGGCCTGGGTGAGCAGGTCGACGGCGCGGCCGTAGTCCGGCTTGGCCGTGCCCTCCATGATGCCCTTGATCTCCTTGAACTGGCGGCGGACCTCGACCACGACCGAGCCGGCCGCGCGGCCAACGGCGGTCATGCCCATGGCGCCGAACAGGTAGGGGAGCGCGCCGCCAAGGAAGAGGCCGATCACCACGTACGGATCCTGCAGGGCGAACTGCACCTTCAGGTTCGGGAAGTAGTGCTTGAGGTCCTCGATGTAGGCGGCGAAGAGCACCAGTGACGCGAGGCCGGCGGAGCCGATCGCGTAGCCCTTGGTGACGGCCTTGGTGGTGTTGCCGACCGCGTCGAGCGCATCCGTGTTCTTGCGGATGTCCTTCGGCAGGCCGGCCATCTCGGCGATGCCGCCGGCGTTGTCGGTGACCGGGCCGTACGCGTCGAGCGCCACGATCATCCCAGCCAGCGCCAGCATCGTGGTCGCGGCGATCGAGATGCCGTAGAGGCCGGCGATCAGGTAGGCCGCGATGATCGCGGCCGAGATGACGACCACGGGCAGGGCCGTCGCCTCCATCGAGATCGCGAGCCCCTTGATCACGTTCGTGCCGTGGCCGGTGGTGGAGGCCTCTGCGATCGAGCGGACCGGGCGGTATGCGGTGCCGGTGTAGTACTCGGTGATCCAGACCAGGAGGCCGGTCACGACGAGGCCGATCATCGCGCAGACGAACAGCCCGGTCCCCGAGAAGGAGACGGCGCCGGCCTTGAAGACCGTGCCGAAGCCGAGGAACAGGTGCGTGGTCGCGGCGATCAGGACCACGGAGATCAGCGCCGTCACCACCAGGCCCTTGTACAGGGCCTTCATGATGTCGTTGCTCTCGTCGAGCTTGACGAAGAACGTGCCCGCGATCGACGCCGGGATGCAGACGCCGCAGAGCACCAGCGGGAACATCATCAGCGTGGCCTGGGCCGCCGCATGGTCCTTGCCCATGAAGAACACGCCAGCGAGCAGCATCGTTCCGACGATCGTGACCGCGTAGGTCTCGAACAGGTCGGCGGCCATGCCGGCGCAGTCGCCGACGTTGTCGCCGACATTGTCCGCGATCACGGCCGGGTTGCGGGGGTCGTCCTCGGGGATGTTCGCCTCGACCTTGCCGACGAGGTCGGCGCCGACATCGGCGCCCTTGGTGAAGATGCCGCCGCCGAGACGCGCGAAGATCGAGATGAGCGACGCGCCGAAGGACAGGGCGACCAGCGCCTGGATCAGGGTCGCCATGTCGCTCCCCTTCCAGCCGAGCAGGATGCCGTAATAGACCGCGAGGCCGAGCAGGCCGAGGCCGACCACCAGCAGGCCGGTGATCGCGCCCGCGCGGAAGGCGATGTCGAGGGCGGGCTGGAGGCCCTTGGTCGCGGCCTCGGCGGTGCGCACGTTGGCGCGCACGGAGACGTTCATGCCGATGTAGCCGGCGGCGCCGGAGAGCACCGCGCCGATCGCGAAGCCTATGGCGACGTGCAGGCCGAGGATCGCGAGCAGCAGCACGAACACCGCCGCGCCGACGATCGCGATCGTCCTGTACTGCCGGTTCAGGTAGGCCTGCGCGCCTTCCTGGACGGCCGCGGCGATGGCGCGCATGCGCTCGTTGCCGGCCGGGGCGGCCATCACCTGGCCATAGGCCCAGAAGCCGTAGACGAGCGACAGGACGCCGCACGCGATCGTTATCCAGAACGCCATTGTCATGGGGACTGCCTCGACGATTTATTGATTTGGGACGGGCCGGTTAGCCGGCCCCTTGCCGAAAACGGCGCGGAACATACGCAAAGCCCCCGGGCATCGCAAGGCGGCCGGGGACGCCTCATGCGGCAGGTGCCGCCGCACGCCTGGCGGCGAGCCACGTGACCGCCGCCAGCGACGCCACGAGGAACGGGATGCAGGCGAGGTTGATCCAGGCCCAGCCCGCGAACCCGTGGACGACGCCAGAAGACATGGCCGTGGTCGCCACGGTGCCGAAGACGAGGAGGTCGTTCAGCGCCTGCACCCGCGCCCTTTCCGCCGGCCGGTAGCTCTCCGTCACGAGCGTCGTGCCCCCGACGAAGAGGAAGTTCCAGCCGAGGCCGAGCAGCAGCAGGGACGAGAAGAACTGGGCATAGCCCTGCCCCGTCATGTTGACCGCGATGCAGGCGAGCATCAGGAGCGCGCCCGCGCGCATGACGCGGGCCACCCCGAACCGTCGGATCAGGTCGCCGGTGAAGAAGGAAGGAACGAACATCGCCAGCGCGTGCCACTGGATGACCGTCGCCGAGTCGGCATGGCCGAAGCCGCAGAGGCTCATGGCCAGCGGCGTCACGGTCATGACGAAGTTCATCACCCCGTAGGCGATCATCGCGCTCGAGACGGCGACGAGGAACACCGGCTGGGCCGCGATCTCGGCGAGCGGGCGCGCAGCCGCCTCCCCGCGCTCGACGCGCGCCGGGGGGATGCGCAGGAACTGGATCAGGAAGAAGGCGAGCACCGACGTCGCGGCGAGCGCCGCGAAGGAACCCGCGAAGGTGTAGGGCGACATCAGGTCGGTCGTCCGCTTGGCCATCTCCGGCCCGAGGACGGCCGCAAGGACCCCACCGGCGAGCACGTAGCTGATCGCGCGGCTCTTCCATTCGGGCCGCGCCCCGTCGGCGGCCGCGAAGCGGTAGAACGTCGCGAAGCCGTTATAGATGCCGTTCACGAAGGTCCCGGCGCAGAACAGCCAGAAGGAGCCGGCGACGATCGCCTGGACGCAGATCAGCGTGCCGAGGAGGCCCGCGACCGCTCCGATGGAGAAGCCGGCACGCCGGCCGATGCGCTGCATCAGCATCGAGGCTGGGAACGCCGCCAGCATGACCGCGAGATGCATGAGGCCCAGAGGCACCGTCGCCAGCAGCTTGTTGTCGGCCAGCATGTGCCCGACGAGCGCGGATTCCACGATCATCGTCGTGTTGCCGATCCCGGTGAGGCCGTGGCAGATCGCCAGCAGCAGCACGTTGCGCCGCGTCGCGTCCGGCGCGTTGTTCGCTTCCTTCATCGCGAAGGCCTTGTGGCATGCGCCGCCGCGCCGGCGCAATCGCCCAGGGCGGGCTCAGCTCCGCCCGGCCGGCGGCCTCACCTTGCGGCTGGACTGGGCGAGCATGCGGACGGCCACCACGTTGCCAGTGCCCAGGATGCGGTCGCACGCGGCCAGCATGGCCGCGCGCCCGGCCGCGACGTCGATCCCGCGTTCCGCCGCGCCGGGCGCCGTTCCCACCCGGTTCCAGATCTTCGTGAAGGCGTCCTGCAGCCGCGGCATCGCGAGTTTCACCTTGGTGACCGCCTCCGTGCCCGAGAGCTCGAGCGACATCAGCAGCATCTCGTGGCGGTCGACGACCTCGCCGTTGAATACCGACACGAGGATGCGGTCGAGCGGCACGAAGACCGGCCGCCCGTCGCTGAAGCTCTGCGCGCGCGCGACTGCGCCCGGTGCGAGGGCCGATGCCAGCAGGCCAAGCAGGAGGGCCCGGCGCGTCGTCGGGGCATGTCGGTTTTCTTCCATTCCAGGGTCCATCCTCGCCGGCCTCGCGTGAACGCGAGGTAAAGCGCGCTCAGAAATGCGTCCAGCCGCCGCGCGCGAGCCGGCGGCGCGCGCCATCGGGATCGACGATCGCGACCCCCTGCCCCTCCACGAGCCTGCCGATCCGGGCCATGGGAACGGCGCAGGCCTCGCCCGCGGCCGCGAGCGCAGGTGCGCGCGACGACGCCACGGCGAAGAGCAGCTCGTAGTCGTCGCCGCCGGAGAGGGCGACGTCGAGCAGGCGGCCGTCGCCGCCGACGGTCGCGCGCGCGGCGTCGCTGAGCGGCACCAGCCCGGCCTCGATCTCGGCGCCGCACCCCGCGAGCGCGGCGACATGGCCCAGGTCCTGCACCAGTCCATCGGACACGTCCATGCAAGCGACGCCCGAGGCCGGCGCGGCAAGGCCCAGCGCGAGCCGTGGCCGGGGCAGCAGGTAGCGCCCGGCTAGCGCCTTCCGGGCGTCCACGGGCGCCGCCAGCCTTCCCTCGAGCACCGCGAGCCCGAGCGCCGCGTCGCCGATCGTCCCGGAGACCCAGACCTCGTCGCCGACGCGTGCGCCGCCGCGCAGGCGCATGCAGCCCGCGTGCACCTCGCCGATCGCGGTGATCGCGATCGTCGTCGGTCCTGGCGTCGAGGTCGTGTCGCCGCCGGCGAGTTGGACGCCGAACTCGGCCTGGTCGCGTGCGAGGGCGGCGGCGAAGGCGGCGATCCATCCGTCGTCGACGTCGCGCGCGAGCGAAAGGCAGAGCAGGTAGCCGAGCGGCCGGGCGCCCTTGGCCGCGAGGTCCGAGAGGTTGACGCGAAGGGCCTTGCGGGCGACGAGCCCCGGGGCGTCCGCGGCCCTGAAATGGACGCCCGCGACGAGCGCATCCGCGGTCAGGACGAGGTCGTGGCCCGGGCGTGGCGACAGGGTCGCGGCGTCGTCCCTGAGCCCGAAAGCCGCGAAGCGGCCCTCGCGCGCGAGCGGCGCGAAATGCCGCTCGATCGCCTCGAACTCACCCGGACGCGGCGTCTGCATGGCCGGGCGCGAAGTCCTGCGGGCGCACGCGCCGCGCGAGCGCGTCCAGGTTGGCGTTGACGAAGCCGAGGTCGGCGCCGCCGGAAAAGGCCCGCGCCAGCGCGACGTATTCGTCCAGGACGGCGCGCGAGGGGACGTCGTCGCGCGCCAGCAACTCGAAGCATGCCGCGCGCAGGATCGCGCGGACCACGGGATCGAGGCGGTGCCGCGGCCAGTCCGAGGGCAGTACCGCGTCGATCAGCGCGTCGATCTCCGCGGCGCGGATGGACGCGCCGAGCACGATCGCCGCGAAATGCCGCCTGTCGGCGTTGCTGAGGTCGGGCTGGCCTTCCCCGACATCGGCGTCGCTGAGCCGATGCGAGCGGAACTCGTCGACCACGGCCTGCGCGTCGATGCCGCGCTCGGCCACCTGGAAGAGCGCCTGAACGGCCGCGAGGCGCGCCGAACTCCTGTGGTGCGCGCGACGGGGCGCCGCGGCGGGCGCGGCCTCGTCGCCCGTCGATCCAGGCTCGTCGCTCATCGACGCCCCGCCGGGTGGCGGGCGATCGCGATCATCGCGAGGCACGCCTGGGCCGCGCCGCCGCCCTTGTCGAGCTCGGCGCGACGCGCCCGCGCCCAGGCCTGGCGCTCGTCCTCGACCGTCAGGATGCCGTTGCCGATCGCCAGCCGGCGCTGGACGGCGAGGTCCATCAGCGCGCGCGAGCTCTCGCCCGCGACGATGTCGTAGTGGCCCGTCTCTCCGCGGATCACGCAGCCTAGGGCGACGAAGCCGTCCGGCCTGCGCCCGGCGCGGGCCGGACGCGCCGCGAGCATCGCGATCGCCGCCGGGATCTCCAGCGCGCCGGGCACGCTGACCCGTTCAACGGTCGCCCCGGCCTCCTCGAGCACGGCGATCGCGCCGGCGGCCAGCTCGTCCGAGATGTCCTCGTAGAAGCGGGCCTCGACGAGCGCCACGTGCGGCCTGCGCCCGCGGATCGCGGGTTCAGCCGGCGAGCGGCGGGATCTGGCGGATGTCGACGACACTGAGACCGTATCCTTCCAGGCCGATGATGGCGCGGCGGGCGTTGGAGAGCAGGACCATGTTGCGCACGCCGAGGTCGCGCAGGATCTGCGCGCCGATGCCGTAGTCGCGGAGTTCCGACGGCCCCTGCGCGACGGCGACCGGCGCGCTGCCCTCGGCGCGCGCGCGCACGCGGTCGCCCAGGCTGGTGGCGCGCGGCTCGCGGATCACCACCACGACGCCGCGTCCCGCGGCGCCGATCTCCTCCATCGCCGCATGGAGGATGTCGCCGCGCCCGGCGGCCCGGTCGCCGAGGACGTCATCGATGATGTTGAGCGCGTGCATGCGCACGAGCACGGGGTCGTCGGTCGACACGTCGCCCTTCACCAGCGCGACATGCTCCGCGTAGGAGGCGGTGTTGACGTAGACGATCATGCGCCAGGCGCCGCCGAAGCGGCTGTCGAGCGTGGTCTCGACGCGCCGCTCCACGGTACGGTCGGTGCCGCGGCGATAGGCGATCAGGTCCGCGATCGTGCCGATCTTCAGCCCGTGGCGCTGCGCGAAGGCGACGAGGTCGGGCAGCCGGGCCATCGTGCCGTCGTCGTTCATGATCTCGCAGATCACGCCCGCCGGGATCAGGCCGGCCATGCGCGCGATGTCGACCGCGGCCTCGGTGTGCCCGGTGCGCTCGAGGACGCCGCCGTCGCGCGCCACCAGCGGGAACACGTGGCCGGGCGTCACGATGTCGCCGCGCCCGCGCGCCGGGTCGATCGCGACCTGGATCGTGCGCGCGCGGTCGGCGGCGGAGATCCCCGTCGTGACGCCCTCGCGCGCCTCGATCGATACCGTGAAGGCCGTGTGGTAGCGCGTGCCGTTGTCGCGGGACATCGGCTCCAGCCCGAGCGACTCGCAGCGCTGCCGCGTCATGGCCAGGCAGACGAGCCCGCGACCGTAGCGCGCCATGAAGTTCACGGCCTCCGGCGTCGCCATCTGCGCCGGGACGTAGAGGTCGCCCTCGTTCTCCCTGTCCTCGTCGTCGACGAGGATGACCATCTTGCCGTTGCGGGCGTCCTCGACGATCTCCTCAATCGAGGACAGCGCCGCGACCGGCCCCGCCCCCTTTGCCTGAAGATCGCGCTGCTTATGCGTCGTGCGCACGCTCACCCCGCCTCGCTGAGGCGCGCAACGTAGCGCGCAAGCATGTCGACTTCCACGTTGACCCGCTGTCCCGGGGCGAGCGTGCCGAGCGTCGTGGCGTCGCGCGTGTGGGGGATGACGTTGACGCCGAAGACGGTCATGGCGCGCGCCGGCGCGTCCTCGACCGAATTGACCGTGAGCGAGACGCCATCGACCGCGATCGATCCCTTGGCCGCCACGTACCGGCCGAGCCCGTGCCCGAGCGCGAAGGCGAGCCGCAGGCTGCCGCCGTCCGGCGTGGCCGACACCATCGATCCCGTCGCGTCGACATGCCCGTAGACGAGATGGCCACCCAGTTCGTCGCCCAGGCGCAGCGAGCGCTCGAGGTTCACGCGCGTGCCGGCGGCCCAGCCGCCTAGGGTGGTCCGCGCCAGCGTCTCGCCGGAGGCCTGGAAGGCCATCCAGCCCTCGCCCTTCGCCACGACGGTCAGGCAGCAGCCCGAGCAGGAGATGGACGCCCCGATCGCGATCCCGCCCGTCGGCCACGACGTCGCGATCTCGAGGCGCATGTCGGACGAGCCGGCGCGCGGCTCGATCGCGCGCACCGTGCCGATGTCGGTTACGAGTCCGGTGAACATGCGCCTCAGGTTCCGCTGTCGCTCGGGTTCGGGGCGCGTGCCCATAGCTCCGCCACGCCGTCTCCGCAAGCCTCCGACGCGAGGAGGACCATGCGCGGGGCGCCCGCCAGGCGCGAAAGCCCCATGCCGCCGACGGCCGGCACGCCTTCGGCGCCGATCGCGAGCGCGCCCGTGAAGCGCGCAAGCCGGTCGACGAGGCCGGCACGCAGCAGGCTCGCGGCGACCCTGCCGCCGCCCTCGCAGAGGACCCGGGTGACGCCGCGCGCGCAGAGCGCGCCGAGCGCGGCGCGGAGGTCGATGCCCTCGGGCCCGGCCCCCACCTCGGCGACCTCGACCCCCGCGTCGCGCAGCGCCGCCGCCCGGTGCCTGTCGGCGCCGTGCGCCGCGAGGACGAGCGTCGGCGCGGCGGACGCGGCGCGCACGAGGCGATGCCCGTGCGGCAGGCGCAGGTGCCGGTCGAGAACGACCCGAAGCCGCGGGCGCCCCCGGAAGCCCGGCAGGCGACAGGTGAGCTCCGGGTCGTCGGCCATCGCCGTGCCGATCCCCACCATGATCGCGTCATGCGACGCCCGCAGGCCCTGGACGCGGGCGCGTGCCGCCTCGGACGTGATCCAACGGCTCTCTCCGGCGCCCGTCGCGATCCGCCCATCCAGGCTTGTCGCGAGCTTGAGCGTGACCATCGGCCGCGCCTCGGCGTGCCGCAGCAGGAAGCCGAGCGCCACGTCGCGCGCGGCATCGGCCTCCAGCCCGACCTCCACCTCCACGCCGGCGGCCCTGAGCCGCGCGAAGCCCTCTCCCGCCGTGCGCGGGTCCGGGTCGCCGATGGCGGCGACGACGCGCGCGATGCCGGCCTCGGCGAGCGCGTCGGCGCAGGGCCCGGCGCGCCCCTGGTGGGCGCAGGGCTCGAGCGTGACATAGGCGGTCGCGCCCGCGGCGCGCTCGCCGGCCGCGGCGAGCGCCACGGCCTCGGCGTGGGGTCGGCCGCCCTCCGCGGTCCAGCCGCGCCCGACGACCCGGCCATCGCGGACGATCACGCAACCGACCGCCGGGTTGGGCCAGGCCGAGCCCAGGGCGCGCGCGGCGAGCGACAGGGCGACGCGCATGTGCGCGATGTCGGCCGGGCCGCCCATGGTCGCCGGCTCAGTCCTTGTCGGAATAGCCGAGCCGCCCGACGAAATCCTCGAAGTCCTTCGCCTCGCGGAAGTTGCGGTACACCGAGGCGAAGCGGACATAGGCGACGGGGTCGAGCGAGGCCAACGCGTCCATCACCATCTCGCCGACGACGTTGGACGGGATCTCGGTCTCGCCGAGGCTCTCCAGCCTGCGCACGATGCCGTTGACCACGCGCTCGATGCGGTCGGCCTCGACCGGGCGCTTGCGCAGCGCCAGCGTGATCGAGCGCATGATCTTCTCGCGGTCGAAGGGCTGCTTGACGCCACCCTTCTTGACGATCGTAAGCTCGCGCAGCTGCACGCGCTCGAAGGTGGTGAAGCGGGAGCCGCAGGCCGGGCAGAAGCGCCGCCGCCGGATCGCGGAGCCGTCGTCGGTGGGACGCGAATCCTTGACCTGGGTCTCGTCGTGTCCGCAGAAGGGGCAGCGCATGGGATCTCCTCGGCTTCCGGCGCGTGGCGCTCAGGCGGCTTGGTAGATGGGGAAGCGGGCGCACAGCGCGCGCACCTTCTCCCGCACCGCGCGCTCGACCTGCGCGTCGCCGTCCGGGTTCCGCGAGAGCGCGTTCAGCACCTCGTCGATGAGCTCGCCGACGAGGCGGAACTCGGCGACGCCAAAGCCGCGCGTCGTGCCCGCGGGCGTGCCGAGACGCACGCCGGAGGTCAGCGTCGGCTTCTCGGGGTCGAAGGGCACGCCGTTCTTGTTGCAGGTGATGCCGGCGCGCTCGAGGCTCGCCTCGGCCGCCTTGCCGGTCAGCCGCTTCGGCCTCAGGTCGACCAGCATGAGGTGGGAATCCGTGCCGCCGGAGACGATCGCCGAGCCGCGCTCCGCGAGCACCGCCGCCATGGCGCGCGCGTTCTCCACGACCTGAGCCGCATAGGCGCGGAATTCCGGGCGCAGCGCCTCGCCGAAGGCCACGGCCTTGGCGGCGACGACATGCATCAGCGGTCCGCCCTGGAGGCCGGGGAAGACGGCCGAGTTGAACTTCTTCCCGAGTTCCTCGTCGTTCGAGAGGATCATCCCGCCGCGCGGGCCGCGCAGCGTCTTGTGGGTCGTGGTCGTAACGACATGGGCGTGCGGAAGCGGGCTCGGATACACGCCTCCGGCCACGAGGCCGGCGAAATGCGCCATGTCGACCATGAAGCGCGCGCCGACCGAGTCCGCGATGGCGCGGAAGCGCGCGAAGTCGATGACGCGCGGATAGGCGGAGCCGCCAGCGATCACCAGCTTCGGCCTGTGCTCGGCGGCGAGGCGCGCCACCTCGTCGTAGTCGACCAGGTGGTCGTCCCTGCGCACGCCATACTGCACGGCGCGGAACCACTTGCCGGACTGGTTGGCGGAGGCGCCATGCGTCAAATGCCCGCCAGCGGCCAGCGACATGCCGAGGATCGTGTCGCCCGGCTGCAGCAGCGCCATGAACACGGCCTGGTTCGCCTGCGCGCCGGAATGCGGCTGAACGTTCGCGAAGGCGCAGCCGAAGAGCCTGCGCGCGCGCTCGATGGCGAGGCGCTCGGCGACGTCCACGAACTCGCAGCCGCCATAGTAGCGGCGGCCGGGATAGCCCTCGGCGTACTTGTTGGTGAGGACGGATCCCTGCGCCTCGAGGACGGCGCGGCTGACGATGTTCTCCGATGCGATGAGCTCGATCTGCTCCTGCTGGCGCGCAAGCTCGTCGCGCGCGGAAGCGAAGAGTTCGGGGTCCGACTGCGCGAGTCCAGCGCCGAAGAAGCCGTTCGCGGCCGTGTTCGCCATGTCCGTCATGTCCGTCGTTTCCCCGTCCAGGTCAGCCGCGCGGCGGCGCCATCTTGTCGATGCGGCGCTGGTGCCGCCCGCCGGCGAATTCGGTGCCGAGGAACGCGCGCAGGCAGTCGCGCGCCGTCTCGATCCCCGTCGTGCGCGCGCCGAGCACCAGCACGTTCGCGTCGTTGTGCTCGCGACAGAGCCGCGCCGTCGTGGCGTCGTGGCAGAGCGCCGCGCGCACATGGGCATGGCGGTTCGCGGCGATCGAGATGCCGATGCCCGTGCCGCAGATCAGGACGCCGCGCGCGGCGCGGCCGTCGGCCAG
>VGDA01000056.1 GCA_016869915.1 Alphaproteobacteria bacterium | reverse complement strand
TGAGCTCGGACAAGATCGCCGAGGGGCGGATCTCCTACGGCGGCCGCGGCCTGATCACCGACTACCAGGCGCCGAGCTATGGCCAGCAGATGATCGAGATCCTGAGGCCGTTCTGACCGCTCGCCTAGCCTACGCGGTCAGCGAAATCCCGCGGCCGCGCGCGCGTTCCCTGCGCCCGTCGGCGCGATAGCCGGCGGGTACGCCGTCCCCTTGCGTCGCGTGCCCGGCGATCGCGGCTTCCTCGGCGCGCCGTCGCTCCTTCGTGTTCGCGATGTTCTGCTCCTCCGCGGCGCGGCGCGCCTGCGCCTCTTCCGGGCCAGGTCGCGTGGCGCCCAGCATGCGGTCGCGAAGAGGATGCGAGGCGACTGTCTGGCTCATGGGCGGGAGCGCTTCCTGCGTTCCTGAAGAACATCAAATACTCGCATAAAATAGCGGAATTCCGCGCTCGACGCCTCCGGATCGTCACGAGAAGCCGCCGAATCGGGGTGGAACCGGCGCGCGAAGGCGCGGCGCGCGCCCTCGATTACGAAGTCCGGAGCGTCCGGCGAGAGACCCACGCGCGCGTAGAGGGCGGCTGTGGAATCGCGGTTCGCGTCGTCGCTCGCGGGCCTGGGCGGGGCCGCGGCCTGTCCCGCCGCCACTTGCGCCTTGAGTTTCATGTAGGAGCGCTCGAAGTGCCGCGACCGCTGCCCGACCAAGTGCAGCGTCTCCTCCAGGCGCGCCATCTGGCCACGCAGCGCCTCGACCGTCTCCTCGAGGCCACGCGCGCGCTGCTCGCTCGCCGCGCGGCGGGGGTCGACGGCTTCCTGCGCCGGACGGGCCTCGCCGGCCCGCTCGCGCAATGCGTCTTCGATGGTGACGACGCGATCGCCATCACGCCTCCGCCAGCGATAGGGCGCGCGCTGGGCTGCCGTCGGCGGCGCATCAGGCACTGCGTCTCGCCGGGGGCCAACGAGGTGCCCGCGCAATCGCTCAAGCCATTCAATTCGTATCAATATCCCCAAGATACTGACCTCGCGGACGGGACCGGAGGCAAAGAAGGGTCCGAATCGGACGAGAACCGACTCTGACGCGGAGCGCGTGTCCCTAACGTTGAGTGACTGTTGAGAGGGATGGATGGGAAACACCTCTAGACTGCTCGAGGGGGCGATGCGTTGGTGGTCCGCCCGTGGCGGTTTGACTGCGTCCAACGTCGCGCGCGCGGACATCCCGGGCGAGAGGTCGAGGGATTTCGCCCAGACGCTCGCGGAGCACGTGCAGAAGCCCTTGCCGCCGCGCCTCTCCATGGCCTCGACCGCGCCCGGGCACCGTTCGGGGCGGCTGGGCGAAGCAGACCGCGTCGCGAAGGTGGTCGAGGAGCGAGGCACGTCCGTGATCAGCGGAAACGAGATCTCAATCGAGGACGAGATGATGAAGCTCGCCGACATCTCCGCACAACACCAGCTCGCGGCGACGACCTACAAGAAAAACGTGTCCCTGCTGCGCCTGGCGCTGCGCGGAGGCCGTTGATGCGCATTCGCGACATATTCGGCCTCTCGGGCTCCGCGATGAAGGCGCAGTCGACGCGAATGCGCGTGATTGCAGAGAACGTGGCGAATACTGAGACGGTCGACAACGGCACGGGCGCACCTTACCAGCGCAAGCTCACTGTCCTGCAGGCGAAGCTGGCCAATCGCGCGGACCTGCGGAGCGTCCAGGTCGGCCGCATCGTCACCGACCGGACCGCCGGCATAAAGAAGCACGAACCGGGGCATCCAAAGGCTGACGAGAACGGTTATGTGAGCTACTCCAACGTCAATCCCATCGTCGAGATGAGCGACCTGCGCGACGCCGATCGCAGCTACCGGGCGAATATACAGGTGGTCGACACGGCGAAGCGCCTGTTCCGGAACGCCATAGAACTCATGAAAGGCTGAAAAAGATGAAGATCGATCCGACCAGGTCGGCAGGTCTCCAGTCCCTGCAGGGCCATTCCCCGTCAGCCCGATCCTTCGACGACGTGCTGAAGGCGACGTATCGCGAGGCCGCGCGCGCGGTCTCTGGCGTCGAGGAGGCCAACCGGCAGGTAGCGCTCGGCACCGCTGACATCGACGCCGTGGCGACCACAGTCGCCGATGCCGAGGTGATGCTCGAGACGCTGGTGACGATCAGGGACAAGCTGGTCACCGCGTACAACGACCTCGTCCGCACGCCGGTCTGACGCGGACCGGCGATGGACGCGATCTCATTCCTGACGCTCTGCGGCGAGGCTATGCGCGTGACGGCGCTCGTGGCCGGCCCGCCGATCGCCGCGGCGTTTGTCGTGGGTGGAATCGTGGCAATGCTGCAGGCTGTGACCCAGGTGCAGGAGATGACCATCACCTTCGTGCCGAAAGTGGTCGCGATCGTCGCGGTCTTGTTCCTCGCTGGTACGGCCTCGCTCGAGGCGCTGCAGGCCTTCGGCCTGCGCTCGACCGAACTCGTCAAGGAGTACAAGAATGTCGCCGGCAGACCAGGCTGACGGGGAGGCCGCTCCACAGCCTCCTCGCGCCGAGCTGTCGAGCGAGGAGGTCTCGGCCCTGCTCGAGAACCGCCCAGCGGAACCGCTGGGCGGCATCAAGGCCTATATCGAGCGGGTCGCCCAGGACGCCCAGGCCAGCAATCGCATGCCGATGCTGGAGATCATCCTCGACCGCTTCGTGCGCTCCGTGAACACGACGATGCGGAACTTCACGTCCGAGAACGTCGACATCTCGATGGACAACGTCACGACGCAGCGATACGACGAGTTTCTCAACTCGCTGTCCGTGCCGACGATGATCGCGATGCTCCGTTCCCAGAATTGGAGCAACTACGCCCTTGTCGTCGTCGAGGCTCCGCTCACCTACGCGGTGGTGGACGTGCTGCTGGGCGGCCGGCACGGCGGCGACCTGCGCGGCCTCGAGGGCCGGAGCTTCACGACGATCGAGCGGCGCATGATCGAGCGCGTGGTGCGCACGCTGGTCGCAGACCTGACGGCGGCCTTCTCCGCCATCGGGGATCCCTCCTTCGCCTTCGACCGGCTGGAGACGAACCCGAAGTTCGTGATGCTCGCGCGCCCGGAGACGCCGACCACGGTCGCGACGTTCCGGTTCTACATGGAGGATCGCGGCGGCAAGTTCATGGTGGCGCTCCCCGCCAACCTCCTCTACCCGGTCAAGGACCAGCTTGCGCAGCCCTTCCTCGGCGAATCGTCGGACAACGACGCGAGCTGGAAGCAGACCCTCGGCGACCAGGTCGGCGCCGCGCCGGTGCGCGTCGACGCGGTGATAGACAAGCTGACGATATCCCTGGACGAGGTCCTCGCCTGGCGTCCCGGCTCGAGGCTCGTCCTCAACGCGACGCCGGCCTCGCCGGTCGAGCTCAGGGCGGACAGCCTCACGATCGCGCATGGCGAGATGGGTCGTGTCGGCTCGCGGATCGCGGTGAGGATCCAGTCATGATCGACCTGACCGACCCGTACACGATCTGGCAGGTGTCGCAGACCGCGCTCGTGGTGGCGATGCTAGCGGTGATGTGGCGCCTGCACCGCAGGCTCGACTCCCTGCGCGATGCACGCGAAGAGGCGGCGCGGTGGCTGGAGCAGTTCTCCGGCCTGGTGTCGCGGACGGAAGCACTCCTGCGGCAGGCGAGGCAGCAGGCCCCCGCCTCCCAGCCGCAATTGACCGAGGTGAAGCGAGATGCCGAGCAGCAGCAAGCCGAACGCGCCGCGACAGCGGCAGACGCAGCCTTCGCCGGTGCGCAAGGCCCCGCCCGCAGGAGCGGGACCGATCCCTCCGCGGGAGCCCGCATCGCCCGGCTCGAGGATCTCCTTGGAAAGCTCCGCTAGGAAGCCTGCACTGGGACGCGTGATCGTCTCGGCGTTCTCAGCGATCTCGCTCGCGGGACTGTTCACGCTGTGGATGGGCGCACCGCGCGCCGGCACGGCCGAGCCCCCGGCGCAGCGGGCGATCGCGGCGGTGTCTGCGCCGGCGGCGGAACGCCAGGCGTCGGCCTGGCCGCGCCCGTCCACCGATCCGCTCGACCTCACGCCGGAGCGCATGAGGCTGCTCGAGCAGTCGGGAGATCTCCTGCGCCGCGCGCAGGAACGCGAGGAGAGGCTCGCGCTGCGCGAGCGGCTTCTCGACGCGGGGCGTGCCGAGCTGGAGCGCAAGGTCGCGATGTTCGAGCGCGACTCCACCGGCAGCCGGGAGAGGCTGCGCGAGTCCCTCGAGCGCGACCTTGCAGATCGGCGCCAGAAGCTCGAGGAGAAGGAGAAGGAACTCGCCGAGCGCGAGGCCGCCGTGGCGCGCGTGCAGGACGACATGAAGCGGCAGGTCGGCCAGCAGTTCGACCAGATCGTCAGCTCCTACCTTGGCCTGAAGCCCAAGCGTGCCGCACGCATCCTCGAGGAGCGTGGCGCGACGGAGGCCGCGGTGGTCCTGTTCCTGATGCCGGACGATGCGCGCAACCGCATCCTCGGCGAGATGGATCCCGCGATGGTCGCCGGGATCCTCAAGACGCCGTTCGCCGAGCGCATCCTTCCCGGGCGCAGCGCCACGAGCGCGCGCCCGCAGCCGTGAGGGCGACCGCCGTACTGTCCGCTGCCGCGCTCGCCGCGGGAATGGCCTCGGCGCAGCAGGCCGGCGCGCCGGATGCGCGCGTAGACTACCCGAAGCTGATGATCCGACTGCCCGCGGGCGGCGCCATGCCGCCCGCGCTGTCCATAGCCGCGACCGCGTACATCCCGGCCGACAACCTCGAGCGCGCGCAGCGGCGCGAGGGCGAGATCCGCGTGCGGATATTCGAGGCCGTCGCCAAGGCCTACCAGGGGCTGCCGCCGGGTGGCGCAGCCGGCCTCGACATCAAGCTGCTCGAGGAGCGCATATCGGCCGAGGTCGCCGAGCTTTCCGGCGGCGGGCCCGTGCGCGTCGTCTTCCGCGAATTCGCGCTGCGCTAGCCCGATCGGACGCATTGGCCATGGACATCATGTTCTTCCTCGTCGCGGTCGTTATCGGCGCGGTGATCGCCGTCGTGCTCGCAATCAACATGCGCATGTCCAGCGAGGTTGCGAGGCTCCGCTCGGAGGTCGCCGAGCTCGACCGCGCACGCACCGAGATCTCCGGGATGCTCAACGAGGCCCGCGACGCCATCGGTGCCGCGGACCGCGACATGAAGAACATGCGCACGGAGTTCCGTGCCGAGATCGACCAGCGATTGAAGGGTGCCGCCAGCGGACCGGGATGACGGGTGCCGGCGATAGCGCCGATCCGGACCTGTCTTCGAGGGGACGCGATGCTGCGTTCCATAGTTTCGCATCATGAACAGCGTCGTCCCATCCGGTCCCGGGTCCCGCGGGCGGAACGAACTGGATACCGCCCAGCGAGCCCGACAGGACGCGGGGACGGGCCTTGCGCGCCGCGGCGTCAAGGGCATTGTCGCCGACGCGGGCGCGCCCATCGCCACGCTCGCCCGCCGGCTCGAGGACCTGCCGCGCCAGACGGGCATGCCGAGGGGATCTTACGTGGACATCCTCGCCTGAGACGGTGGCCCCATGAGTGAAGACAAGAAGGACAAGGCAGGCGGCGGCGACATCTTCCTGAAGAAGATCAAGAAGGGAGGCCATGGCGCACATGGCGGGGTCTGGAAGCTGGCCTACGCCGACTTCGTGACCGCGATGATGGCCTTCTTCCTCCTGATGTGGCTGCTCAACGTGACATCGGAGGAAATGAAGTCGGGGCTCGCCCAGTATTTCTCGCCTGACGCCATGTCGACCTCGTCGAGCGGCAGCGGCGACGTCTTCTTTGGGCTCACCGTCACGGTCGAATCACCGATGCAGGCACAGAGCGGCGGCGTCGCGACGATCATCCCGATCCCGGAATCCGTGCGCCAGGGCGATGGCGGCGCGAGCGGGACTGGCAAGGGCGAGGCGGGGCAGTCGAGCGCCGAGGCCACTCGCCAGGGCGGCACGGCGGAGGCGCAGCAGCAGGGCGCCGACGCCGCCCCGCAGCGCCCCGAGCCCACGCCGCCGGCCCCCGAACCACGCCAGGCGCAGGCAGCGGGCGCCTCGGCGACGCCATCGCCGGAGCCGCAGGGCCAGGTGCCTGCCGGACAGGCCGCGGGAAACGCGCGCGAGCAGGCCGACGCGCGCGACGTCGCGGCCCTGCAGCAGCGCCTGCTGCAGGCGATGCGAGAGGCGGGCCTGCGCGACGTTACGCCCGCCAATCTCAGCGTCTCCGCGCGGCCGGATGGCGTGCTGATCGAGATCATGGACGCGCCCGGTATCGCGATGTTCGAGATCGGCAGCGCCAGGCCGCAGGAGGAGGCGCGGAAGTTCATCGCCTCGGTAGCGCGCGTGCTGCGCGAGAGGCAGGAGCAGATCGCGGTCTTCGGGCATACCGACGCGCGACCGTTCCCGACCGCAAACTACACGAACTGGGAACTCGCCGCCGATCGCGCGAACGCCGCGCGCCGCGTGCTGCTCGATGGCGGCATCCGCGCGGACCGGATCGTCGAGGTTAACTCGCGCGCGGACATGCTGCCGCGCAACCCGGCGGATCGCTTCGCGCCGGAGAACCGCCGCATAGAGATCCTGCTCGTCCGGCCACCGCAATGAACGCGCTGCTTTCACCAGGCGCGGGGGTCCTCGTGCTGGCGCTGGGTGGTGCGGGGGCGCTTGTCGTCCTCGTCCTGCATGCGCGGCTGCAGTCGGAACTCGAGTCGCTGCTGGCTCGCCAGCGTCAGGCGAGCACGGAACTCCGGAGGATCAGGATCGATGCCGCGTCGGTCCGGACGGATGCGGAAAAGATCGCATCCAAGCTCACCGTCACGCGCGACTACCTTGGAAACGAACTCACCAAGGCGCTCGAGCCGCCGAAGCCGACGCGCAAGCCCGCGGGTAAGGGAGCCTGACGCGATGCGCGCGCCCATTCCCTTCGCGCTCGTCGCGGCCTTCCTGCTCGCAGCCATGCCGTCGCGCGTGCACGCGCAGGCAGGCGTCTCCTTCGAGTCGGCCGTGGCGACCGCGCGCGTGCTCGCCGCGCGCCGGGACGTCGACAACGCGCGTGCCCTCATCCGCGCGACGAATGCCTATGCCGCCGGCGGCGGCCAGTCGCGCTCCCTCCCGGAGGCCCATGCCGCCGCCTTCGAGGCGCTGCTTGCGACGCACGGGGCGGCCTCGGCCGACTGGCTCACGCGCGACGATGCGCAGCGCGCCCGCGTCCGCGACGCGCGCGTGATGCTCGGTGCGGTCCGGAACCCCGGCAAGGCGAAGCCGGAGGCGGTCGCGCGGGCGATCGGCGACGGCACCTGCCATCTTCTGCTCGACGCGACCGTGATCCGGCCAGGCGAGACGCGTCGCGTCGTGGAGGCGGTGCTGGAGGGCGGCTTCGAGTTCGCCGAGGACCAGAAGCGCTGCCTCGTGCGCGCCGTCGCCTCGAACCCGGAATTCGCGCATGGCCCACTGCCGCCGCTCGGCGCGCTCGCGTCCTCCGGGGACGACGAGACGCTGGCGCTCCTCGTGCAGTACGCCGCCGCGCAGGGCAGCTTTCCCAAGGCGCTCGCATTCGCCGCCGAGGCCACCGACGCCGGCCAGCGGGCGCGGCTGCAGGCCGCGGTGGTGACGATGCGGCAGTTCGCATCGATCTCCCTTCCCGAGCCCGACCTGCTGAAGGCGCTGTGGACCAACGCCCGGCAGCGGTCGGGCAGCGAGCGGCTTCTCTTCGGTTCGCTCCTCGCGTCGCGCGCGACCGCCGAGTTCTGGATCGCCGAGGCAGGCAGCGTTTCCGAATTCGCCGGTCGCGATCCCGCCGCACGCGCGGTTGTCGCCCTCGCCGCGCGCCGTGCCCTTGGCGGCTCGACGCCGGCCTCGCGCGCGGCGCTCTGGTCGGCGGTTCCGTCAATGCGACCGTCCGCCGACTTCCTCGTGGTGCACGCGGCCTTCTCCGACCCTGCCGTCGAGGTCGCCATCCCTCCGGGCACGGATCCGGCGATCGCGCGTGCCATCCGTGTCGCGCGCGGCGCCGGCGGGTCCTTCGGGCGCACCCTCGCCGAGTTTCCCGGCACCGGCGCCGGCGCGCTGGAGGTGGCGGCGCTGGTCGTTTCCGCGATTGGCGCACCTCGTGCGGACTGAGGCACGCACCCGCTTCATGGCCTTCGTCTTGGGCGCGGTTCCGGCCGCAACGCTTGCGTTGGCGTACCCCCTCGCGCACGCGCAGGTCGCGACAAGCGCGTGCGGCGGGGATTTCGAGGCGGCCCTGGCGAGCCTGGTGGCCATGCCGCCCACGACGATGTCTCCGGTCGATGTCTACAACGCCGCATGGCTGCGCAGGATGCTCGGCGATCCAGCCCTGCTTCCGGCCGAGGTCCCCGCCCTCGATGGCGAGGTGATCGGTGCCTGCTCCGGGCGAAGGCTGGCTGCCCGGGTGGCCGAGCTATGGCCCGCCTTCGCCGGCGGCAGCCTGGCCCCTGAGCCCATCCGCGTCGTCGCGCTCGAGCGGGCGGTCGCGCAGGCCGTCCCGTCGCCGGCGCCGCCTCCCGCGCCCTCGGCGGCATCGGCCCCGCCACCGGCGCCACCTCCGCCAGCCGCGCCGAGTGCGCCGCCATCGCTGCCCGTCGTCGCCCCACCGCCTGCCGGCACGTCGCCCGTTGCCCTCGCACGCCCAAATCCTCCGCCGGCCCCCCTGGTGCCCGCACCACCACCGGCTGCCATCCGCCCGCCGCCTTCCCTACCTGCCGCGATCATTCCCCCACCTGGCCCTCCCGCGCCTTCCGTCCCCCCGCCTCCGCGTCCCTCCAGCGCCGCGCCGACGCCTCCGGTGGCGCCTGCGCAACCGCGCCCGGAGGCAACCGCCGCTTCGCCTTCGCCCTCGCGCGACGCCGCGCCCCGGCCCGCGCCGCGCCCGGCGGAACGTGGCCGCAAGCCGGCGCCTGTGGTGCTCCTCGGGGCCCACCAGACCCGCGAGAGGGCGGAGGCAGCCATGGGCAGGCTCCGCGAGGCGCTCGGACCGGAGGTCGGCGCCCGGCTGCTGATCGACGGCAAGGCCCCGCGCCTGCGGATCCTGCTTTCGGACACGGAGCCGCAGGCGCGCTGCGAGGAAATCAAGGCCCGCGGCGTCGCGTGTTTTTTCCTCTATCCCGCGGCCGACGGATCGTTGCGTTGAGCCGAGGCCTGCACGGCGTGCGCGGCATCGAGGCGCGTGGCCGCCGACCGACGCTCGCATACCCGTTCCTGATCCTGCGCAGGATGGGGATCCCGATCCTGCTGGCCTGCCTCGCGCTCGACCTGCTGGCCTCCATGCTCCTGCGCTGACGCGCGCCCGTCACGGCAGGCGCGGAAGGACGACCCAGTAGAGGGCGCAGAGCCAGAGTAGCGCCAGCGCGAGGCGCAGCGCCGGCCGCACGGCGCGAGGATCGCCGCCGAGCAGGGCCAGCGGGCCCATGCAGAAGCGCCACACCAGCGTGTCCAGCGACTTCGCCTCCTCGTAGATGGCGCTCTCGGCGCCATAGACGCGGAACAGCGCGATCCGGAGCTTTCCCTGCACGGCGGGATCCGCGGTGGAGATGCCCTCCGAGAGAAGCGTGTCGGCCCCGAGGCGCGGGAACATCGCCTCGCTGAACCGCGCGTCGGCGAGACCGTGGCGCCGCAGCAACGCGCGTATGTCCTCGACCAGGCCAGGATCGGCGGACGGGGACCAGATCGCCTGGCGCAACCGTGCCTCGGCGCGCATGAGCACGTGGCGCGCGGCGAGGAACCGCCTGCGGGCGCGGACCAGCGCCAAGGCGTGGGCAATGATGGTCGCGAGGATCCAGAGCACGCTCAAGGGCCGGCCATCCCCGTGGCCATCAGCCACGCGATCGCCACGAGCAGGATCCAGCAGAAGGCGTCGAATGCGTATTCGACCGTCTGCGGCGGATCGACGCCGAGGAAGCGGATGATCGAGGACGGCGCGTTCAGCGGGTTGAGCGGGGAGCGATAGGCACGAAGGTCGGCTGCGATCGCGCGGGTGCAGGCCGCCTCGAGGTCAAGCAGCCAGAGCTCGATCTCGACGGCGACGCGCGGGTTGCGGAGGAAGAAGTTGTCGACGAGGTCCAGCCGCCCGGTCCTGCCCTTTAGGCGGACGGTCAGGCGGCGGCGTCCCTCGCGCATGATCTCGTTCGCCCCTCGGTCGATCCGGTGCAACTGGGCCGCGATCTCCGCGATCGCCCTGATGTCGCCCCCCTCGGCCTGCCAGGCTCGCGAGGCGACGCGTAGCGCCCTGATGCTGCGCCGCAGCGCCCGGCGGTCGCGTATCGCCGAGAAGCGGGCCCAGACGAGCAGCGCGAGCGCGAGAAGAAGGAATATGTCGTCGGTCGCCGCTAGTGCCTGCATGTCGCCCGGGCCATCGTCTCTCCGGCGCTTTCACCGCGGACCGTTCATTCGAACCGATCCGGATCAGATGCCGGGCCGGTGCATATCGCGCCCGCCTAGGATCCACCCGAGGCGATGGGTTCAATGTGGAATTTCCTTTCCGGGCTGTTCGGCGGGCGCAAGCGCGGCGCGGCGTCCCCGCGCGCGGCGGCGGGCGACGAGCCGTCGCCCGAACTCGTGCGCATGGACGAGCTGGAGAAGCTGGAGGCCGCGACGCGCCACCTGATCGAGCTCGATCGGGGGCGGTACGAGGGGCGGCTCTTCGTCATGAGCCTCGACACCATCAGGCAGCGCTACGGCAATACCTGGCGCTACATCGCCGAGAAGGCGCAGCGCACCGCCAGGACGCACATCACCCAGTCGCTCGGCCCGGGCGACGAGTGCACGCCGGTCGGGGACGTCGACTTCCTCGTCGCCATGCTTTCCGGCTCGAAGCGCGAGGCGCCCGCGCGGGCGCTGCGCATCGACCAGGGGGTCAGCTACGCCGTCACGGGCGAGGACCTCGGCATCCTCGGCGTATCCGCCAAGCAGGTGCAGGTGGCTGAGGACGGGGCGATCTCCTATCGCCCGCTGTCGCACGCCGACCTCGAGCGCGCCGAGGCACAGCAGTCCCCGACCATCGACCTCGAGGCCGAGCTCCTCGACGACGAGGAGGAAGACGACTCCTTCCCCACGATCGACGCCGTCCTCGAGGCGCTGGTGTTCCGCGTCGAGCCCATCGTGCGGCTCGCCGACGGCGTGGTCGCCTTCGAGCGCCTCGCCGCCTTCTCACCGCCCCTTGGGGCGGATTCAGACGAGTGGACGATCATCGAGAACTTCCCCGATCCGAAGGTCAGGGCGAAGATCGACCTGAAGTGCCTGAAGGCCTGCCGCGCGCAGCTCAGGCGCGTCGCCGCGCAGCGGTCGGGGCGGAGGGTGGTGGCCCCGGTGTTCTTCGAGACGCTGGCCAACAACTACACGCGCGGCCTCTTCCTCAAGATGGCGCAGAAGGTCCCCCAGCCGGCCCGCAAGTCGCTGGTGTTCCATGTCGGCGGCGTCCCCGCCGGCGTCGCCCAGTCGCGGCTCGCCGAGCTCGGCGCGGTCGTGAAGCCCTTCTCCAGCGGTGCCTTCATCGGCCTGCCGGCCGACTTCTCCGGGCTGGAGGCGCTGCGCGACCTCGTGCTCGTCGGCATCACGGCCGACGTCCCGGATTTCGCTGACGCCAGCGAACTGCTCTCGGCCGCGCACGGCGCGGGCCTGCAGACATGGGTCTCCGGGCTGCGCACGGAGGCGGACAGGCAACGCGCCCTGCTCCTCGGGGCCGTCTATGGCTCCGGCCCGCTCTATCCGGCGGAGGCGCCGGCCGCGACCGACGACGCCGACGTGGAGGCCTGAGGAAGCGCCATGTTCGTAATCATCGGCATCGTTGTCGTACTTGCCTGCTGTCTTGGCAGCTACGTCGCCATGGGCGGAAAGTTGGGTGTTCTCAATCAGCCGCTCGAGTTCGTCATCATTCTTGGATCAGGCATTGGAGCCTTCATCGCCGGCAACCCGATGCATATTATTAAGGGTTCAATTGGGGCCATGATTGCCGGCCTCAAGGGGCCAAAAATCAAGAAAGCACATTACATCGAATTGCTGTCGATGATGTTTGATCTATTCAAGCTGGCCAAGCAGAAGGGAATGATGGCGCTCGAGCCACACGTCGAAAAGCCTGAGTCGAGTGATATCTTCTCAAAGTATCCGCTGATCATGTCCGACCACCACATTGAAGAGTTCATCCGAGACTACCTGCGCATGCTCACGCTCGGCACCGAGAAGGCTCACGAACTCGAGGCGGTCATCGACGCCGAGATTGAGTCCCATCACAAGGCCGACCACCTCTACTGCGGGGCCCTCCAAACATTTGCGGACGCGATGCCCGCGCTGGGCATCGTTGCCGCAGTCATGGGCGTCATCAAGACGATGGGCTCAATGGACCAGCCGCCCGCGGTGCTCGGCGGGTTGATCGGCGCCGCATTGGTCGGAACGTTCGCTGGCGTGCTATTGGCCTACGGCATGTTCGGGCCCATTGCCGCCGCTGCAAAAAACTCCCTTGAGTCGGATTCGCAAGTATACACCGTAATAAAGGCCGCTCTTATCGCCTACATGCAGGGCTACGCACCCGCGGTCGCGATCGAGATGGCGCGTAAGACGGTTGACGCTGGCGAGCGCCCTTCGTTTTACGACCTGGAGGCCGCGCTTGGAAAAT
>VGDA01000055.1 GCA_016869915.1 Alphaproteobacteria bacterium | reverse complement strand
GTAGCCCGAGCCCGCGCCCGCGACGCCGCCGAGCACGCCGCCTGCGGCGCAGCCGCCCGCTCGGTTGTTGCGGTTGAGGGCCGCGCCGAGCGCGCAGCCAAGGATCGCGCCCGCCGCCGCGCCGACAGCGACGGTCTCGTTGAAGCGCTCGGTCTGCTGGCGCAGCTCGCGCTGGGCCGGCGTGAGGTTCTCGGAGGCCGTGCTGGTCGTCACGCAGCCCGACAGGCCGAGCGAGGCGATCATGACGAGGATGACGGGCAGGCGGAATGCCGTGCTTTTCGGGAACATGCGGGTATCTCCTGCTTGTCGGGTCTTTCGCGCCTGCGCGGGCGCCGACGGTGGCATAACGGGCCAGAACCTACTTCATTTCCCGCGCGACTTCATCGTGGCGGCGATCCCCGGCCGGGCCGCGCCGGTGCCTGGGAAGGCGGCGGCGATGGCGCGGCGGGTGGAGTGGGCTGGGTGGGTGGCGCCGCGCTCCTGCCGGCCTCGATGATCTCCGCCTGCGCGCGCTCGCGCGTCGGCAACCTGCCTTCCGCCGCGGCGCCGGCATGGCGGACGGCCAACTGCGCCAGCGCTGCCATGCTCAGGAAGTTCTGCGCGCGCTGCTCCTCCACCACGACGCGCGCCTGGTCCGCGAGCCGTGCGCCCGCCGCGCCTCGCCCGATGCGCTGTACCAAGGCGAGATAGGCGTCGAGCAGCGGCGGTATCCCGTTGTTCATCTCCTTGTGCTTGTTGCGCAGGAGTTCGCCGACGCGCTTGGCATGGGCGTTGTCGATCAGGCCCATGACGTCCCCCGAGATGCGCAGGACCTCGCTGTTTCCCTCCGCGAGAAGCACCTGCCGCGCCATCGCCGCGGCGAAGGTGATCTGCGCGCGTATCGTCTCCGCCTCCTGGTCGGCGCGCGCGCGGCTCTCGGCGCGCAGCGTCGCCTGCACGCGCGCCAGTCCCTGGCGCACCGTCGGGTCGGTGGCCTCGTCGTGCAGGACCTGCAGGAGGCGCTGCGGGTCGTCCGCGGCGGTGCTCCGGCTCTGTGCCTCGGCGTCGAAGGCGGCGCGGAACTCGGGCACCCGCGCATCCGCCGTCGTCACGACGAGCCCGAGCGCGGGGCGCAGCCCCACGTTCCGGAGCCGCAGCGGCTCGCCCGTGCGCATGTCGAAGGGCGGCAGCTCGACGCGCAGCGACGAGCGCAGCGCGGAATCCGGCGTCATGAAGTCGCCGCCGCGCACGACGCCGCCGCCGGCCTGCCCGTGGTAGCGGCCGATCTTGTTGAGGCGGAAGGGCTCCAGCGTCCATTCCGCCGCGTTGCCGTAGACGTCGTGGAGGCCCAGCGGGTTCGCCGCGCGCGCACCGATCGGCCGCGGCTGCCCGGCGGCGCTGCGCGGCCCCTGGAACCAGGCGTGGCGCTGCATCCCGCCCTCCATCGGGTAGGTGCGGGCGCTGAACTCGAGCTCGCCCACCGCCGCGCCACCACGCGCGGCGAACTCCCACTCGTCTTCCGAGGGCAGGCGGACATAGGCGACCGCCTCGTCGCGGCGCGGCAGCTTCTGCACCGCGTTGCGCGACAGGTATGCGGTCAGCCGCGCGGTGAAGTTCACCGCATCGACCCAGCCCACCTCGGTCTTCGCGACGCGCCCGCCCTGCGAGGGAAGGGCGGGGCAGGTCTCCGACATCACCGCCGACCACTGGTCGCGGCTGATCTCGTACTTGGCGAGGTAGAAGCGCGGCGGCTGGCCCGCGGGCCCGGGGAACGGCCCCGCGATGAACCCCTGGCGGAGATACTCGACATAGTCGGTCTGCGGGTCCGCCTGGCCCATCAGCGCGGGGCGGTCGGCCATCGCGCCCTGCGCGACGGGCGTGGGCACGGCGCGCCAGGCCATCGCGCCGCCGCAGGGCAGCGGCAGCACGAGGTCGTCCGCGAGGGGCTGCGGGTTCCAGTTCTCCTCGGGCCAGGTCGCGGGCGCCTGCTGTGCCCCGGCCATGCCGGCCGCGGCGAGCAGCGCGAGGGCGATCGCGGCGGCCACCGGTCGGCGGCCCCTTCGGCATGCGTCATTCATCGCGGATCCCTTCCGCCGGTTCGATGCGTGCGGCGCGCGCGCCGGCGAAGGCCGCGGCCAGGATGGCGCCCGCGAGCGTCGCCGCGCAGGCGGCCGCGGCGTGCGCCGGATCGAGGATGCAGACCGCGCGCGCGTCGGCCGACGCGGCCTCGGCGGCGACGGCGTTGACGGCGCGGGTGACCGCGAGCGCGACGGCCATGGCGAGCGCGCTGCCGGCCTGCGCGATGCAGGTGGCCTGGATCGCCGGGAGCAGCAGCAGGTCGCGCCCGGACAGGCCGATGAGCCGCATGAGCGCGAAGTCGCGGCGCTTGCGCTCGACATTGGCGTAGAGCCCGACCGCGAGCGACACCAGGTAGCCCGCGCCGCCGAGCCCCGCGATGACGGCGAAGAGCAGGCCGAGGTTGCGGTCGAGCTCGAGCAGCCCCGCGATCTCGCCCGCGCGGGTATCGACGTCGACGCCGCCGCGCCGCAGCGCATGGTCGATGGCGACCACGTCCTCGAGCCGGCGCGCATGGGCGCGGAACCCCGCGAACACGCGAGCGGCGGACACGTCCTGCGGCTCCGCGCCGGGCGCGACGAGCCCGTCGGTGAAGTCGTCGACGAGCGCGAGGACGGGCAGGGCCACGAAGGCACCGTCGCGGTCGAAGGCAGAGGGCGGCGCGATCGAGGCCACCGTCATGGCGAGCTCGAGCACCTCGCGCGACGCGCCGGCGCCGCGCGGCGCGCGCAGCGTCACCTCCATGCCCGGCGCGAGCTCGAGCCGGGCCGCGAGGCTGGCGCTGGCGACGATGCCGCGCGGCCCCGGCGCCGGCGCGGCGCCGAGCAGCGGGTCGCCGGCGGCGGTGGCGAGCAGTTCGGCGCGGAAGACGGTTCCCGCCCGGTCGGGGCGCTCGAAGCGTGCCTCGGCGTTGAGCGTGCGCGTGCGCGGCACCACGAAGGCGACGTCGGGGCGCGCCGCGAGCGTGGCGAGGAACTGCTGGTCGAAGCCGCGATTGGCGGTGTTGACGACCATGCGCGCGCGCGGGTTCTGCACCAGCGTCTCGCGCAGCCCCTCGATCACGCCGTGCTTGAGCGCGAAGAGCACGAGCAGCGGCGCCAGGACCGCGGCGAAGCCGGTCGCGGTGCAGGCGAAGAGCCGCGCCTCGTGCACGAGGTCGCGCCAGGCCAGCGCGGCGACCAGGGCGAGGCGCCTCATGGCGCCGCTCCCGCGGGGCGCGAGAAGCGCGAGCGCGCGGTGCCGTCGGTCGCGAGGATCGCGGCGCAGATCTCTATGCCATGGCGCGCGGCGCGCTCGGGGTCGTGCGTCGCGATCACCAGGGCCGCGTCGGCGGCGCGCACCTGCTCGACCAGGAGCGCGAGCACGGTGTCGGCGAGCGCGGGATGGACGGAGGCCGTGGGCTCGTCGGCGAGCACGATCTCGGGCCCATGCGCGAGCGCGCGCGCGATCGCGGCGCGCTGGCGCTGCCCCACCGACAGCGTCGCGGGCTTGCGGTCGAGCAGGCCGTCGATGCCGAGCCTGCGCGCCAGCTCCTCGATCCGCGCAAGGTCGCCCCTGCCGCCGACGCGCTGGGCGAGGCGCATGTTCTCGCGCAGCGTCAGGAACGGCAGCAGCCCGCCCTGCTGCAGCACGTAGCCGACATGCACCGCGCGCGTCGCGGTCAGGAGGTCGAGGTCGCCCGCGTCCCAGGCGGCGGCGACGTCGACCTCGCCGCCCTCGCGCGTCGCGAGCACGAAGCGCCCGGCGGAGGTCGGGCGCGAGGCGAGCGCGAGCAGGTCGAGCATGGTGGACTTGCCGGTGCCCGAGGGGCCGGTCAGCGCGACCGCCTCGCCGCGGCGCACGGCGAAGGCGTCGACCTCGAGGAGGAACCGGCCGGAGCCGCTCGCGTGCGCGCGCTCGACGCGCTCGAGGAGCAGGGCGGGCGCGGAGTGCATGGCCCGCGCGCGCGCCTCAGGGCAGCGCGTCGAGCGGCACCGGGTACATCGCCTCGCCGGGGTCGCGGCCGCCGTCGAAGGACACCCAGAGCGCCTGCTGGCGGTTGTATTCCTCGTAGAGGCGCAGCTTCGCCTCGATGTCGTTGAGGATCTCGCGCCGGCGCCCGGCGCCCATCGCGACCCAGTCCTCCTGCGTGACCTCCATGATCGCGCTCTGGTAGGGCAGGTCGTCGAGGTATTCGCCGAAGGCGCCGCCGAGGCGCTGGAACTCCGCCATGCGGCGCGGGTCGCGGCTCGACGCCGCCGCGGCGGCGCGGATGCGCGAGAACCAGGTGTCCGGCGCGATGCGCGCGGCGTTGCCCGCCTCCATCACCTCGCGCAGCGTGCGCGCGAGGTCGGAGAGCTGGTTGCGCGTCAGCAGGACGCGGGGCTCCACGGGGCGGCGCTCCGGGACGGGATCGACGGCGTCCTCGCTGAGCACCACGCTGCGCACGACGTCTGGCACCGCCTCGCGGCGCACGCGACCGAGATAGGACAGGCGCATCGCGTTGCCGACGATCGCGGACTGCTCGGCGACGCGCCTCTCCTCGGGCGTCGTGGGCGGCGCGATGCCGGCGATCGGCCGGCCGAGCGTGGCCGCCACGTTGGCGAGCAGGGCGTCCCCCAGCCTGTCGACGATGCCGCCGAACCGCCCGAGGTCGCCCTCGGCGATCGGGTAGTAGAGCGGCTCGGTGCCGCCGAACTGCGAGAGCTCGCGATACTGCTTCTCGGCGCGCGCATGGTTGTTGCGCCCCGCCGGGGTGCGCAGGTGGAGCGTGTAGATCGCCACCTGGCTGGCCTCGCTGCGCGCCAGCGCGTTCATCTCGCGCGGCCCGAGCTTCGTCTCGCTCTTGGGATCGGTGGCGTCGCGCGTGCCGGCGTCGGTGACGAGCACGATGTAGCGGCCGCCGAAGTCCTTCCACTGCACCTTGTCGAGGGCGAGCTTGATGCCCGCCATCGCGTCCTCGTCGAAGTCCTGGTTCGAGGCCTTGGCCTCCTCCACGACGGCCGCCTGCGCGACGATGGCGTCCGGCGCGGTGGCGAAGTCGGGCGCGGAGACCATGCGCGTGACGTATTCGAGCCGCGCATCGCCGCCCATGTGGTCGCGGTAGGCGACCATGCCGAAGCGGAAGTTGTCGCGCACGGCCGTGCCGCCGATGCGGTCGACCAGGCGCTTGATCGCCTCGCGCGTGCGGTCGATGTAGGGCGCCATCGACACGGTGGTGTCGACGACGAAGACGACGGCGCCCTTGAACTCGCGCATCGCGGCGGGATCGGCCGGCAGGGTCGCGGGCTTCTCCGCCGGCGCCGAGACGACCTCGAGGGCCAGCGCGGCCTCCGCGCGCTCGTTCTCGATGCGCGCCGCGGAGAGGATGGGCAGCAGGTAGAACTGGCGCGTGATGTCGACGTGGTTCTCCGGCTCGAGCGCGACCACCGGGCCGTCGGCGTTGGCGTTCGCGCCCTCGCGCATCCGGCGCGCGTCCTCCGCGCGGCTGCCGGCCAGCCACAGCCTGCGCGCGGTCTCCTCGTCGCGCAGGAACATCGCACGCTCGCGCCCCGCGGGGTTGGTGAAGGCGGCGACCAGGGTCTGCTTCCAGTCGATGCTGCGCTCGGCCGGGATCCAGCCCGCCACGCGCCCGTCGGAACCCTCGCCGACCAGCAGGAAGCCGTCGCGCCGCTCGTAGACGTAGTGGACCGAGAAGCCCGGGACCGGGCGACCGGCGCCTTGCCGCGGCTCGGTCGTCATCGTCGCGCCGGGGCGCGTGATCACGCGCTGGTAGAGGTTGCGCTTGCCCTCGATCAGGAGGGGGCGGCGCTCCTGCGCGCCCGCGGGCGTGGTTGTGGTGACAAGCGCGAGCGCGAGCGCGGCGAAGGCCGCGGCGGCGGCAAGGCGTGGTGCCCTCATGGCCAGAACTCCTTGAGCGCGTCCGCGGCGGACTGGTTGCGCGGCGCCTGTTCCTCGAGCCACGCCTTAAGCGCGGCGCGCGGTGCGTCCGCGTCCGCGTCCCCGCGCTGCGCGGCGTCGCGGTAGTAGCGCGCGGCGGCGCGCGGGTCGGGCGAGCGGAAGGGCTGGCCCGGGCGGAAGCCGTTGGGATCGTAGAGACGCGCGAGCGCGGTCATCGCGGGGGCGTGGCCCTTCTCGGCCGCCTCCTCAAACAGGACCAGCGAATCGTCGTGGCGGCCTGCCTGCTGGCGGCGCAGGGCGACGGCGTGCAGCGCCTGCGCGTTGGGCGCCCGCTCCACGACCTCGCGCAGCGACAGGCCATCGGTCCCGTCCGGCCAGATCGGCGCGGGTGGCGCGGCAGGGCGCTGCGGCTGCGGGGGCGCCGCGGGTTGCGCCGGCTGCTGGGGCTGGGGTGCCGCCTGCTGCTGCGCGGGCTGCGGGCGCGGCTCCTCCTGCTGCCTCCCGAGGAACCACCAGCCGGCGGCGACGCCGAGCGCGAGCAGGAGCAGGCCGAGCAGGACGAGCGGCAGCCTGTCCGTGCCCTGCTTCGTCGCGACGCGCTGCGGCGGCGGCAGGGGCGGGGCGGCGGGCTCCGGCGCGGGCTCCGGCGGGACCGGCGCCGGCGGCACGGGCGCGGGCTTCGGCGGCGATGCAGGCGGCGGCGCGGGTGGCGGAGGAGGTGGCGGGGGCGGATCGTCGGCCGGCAGCTGGCCGTCGAAGAAGTCGATGTCGTCGGGCCAGAAAAGCCCGGCCTCGCTGCCATCGGCCGTGAGCGCCAGGATCGCCGGCCCCGCCTCCATGTGGCGGACGACCGAGGGCCCCACGACCAGCACGACCTGCGCGCCTTCCTGGGCGACCGAGACCGGCGTCAGGTCGCTTCGCGTGACGTCCCAGCCCGAGGGGCCGAGATTGGGCTTGGCGAAGCCCTCGCGCATGATGCGGAAGCCGCCCGACGCGGCGGCGAGCGTGGTTCCGCCCAGGACGAGGCGGGCATGCCCCATCGGGTGACCGGGATCCTGCTCCACGCGGACCGTGAGTGCCATCGCGCCCCCCTTCCCGGCCCGCGCGTCAGGCCGCGCCGCGGAGCGTGGCGAGGATCCGGCCGAGCCGCGCGTTCGCCGCGATGTCCACGGTGCCGCCGCCCGTGTCGCGCACGTTGTCCTCGACGATGCGCACGAAGGCCGTCGCCCAGTCGAGGTAGTAGGTCGCGTCGTAGGCCGAGGGCGTCTCGGTGAGCGGCGGATATTCGTCCGCCGCCGGCACCGCCGCGAAGACAGGATGCTGGTCCTTGCCGGCGCGCGGGCGCGTGTCCTCGCCCGTGCCGGCGAAGCCGAGCCAGGCGACGAAGTCGTTGATCGCGCGCTCGGCGATCATCACCTGGCGGCTCATGCGGTCGGCGAGGCGCTCGGTGTAGCCCGAGCCGCGCATGGTCGCCGCGATGCGCTCGCGCAGCCCGAGGCGGCGGCTCGCATGCACCATCTGGCCGACGAGCGTCGCCGCGACCTCGGGCGACAGGCGGAAGAGTTCCTGGAGGTCAGGCCGCGCGGCGAAGCGGTTCATGCCATCGATCCACTCCGCGACCGCCGCGGAGGCAAGCAGGTCGGCCATATCCTTCGGGCCGTCCTGCACGGGCAGCGGCGGCGGCGCGGGGTCGGTGTCGGCGAACATCGCCTCGAAGTCCTTCGCGAGGTCGTCGCCGACGCGCGTGCCGACCGGCGTGACCACGGCGGCGGTGCCCTCGGCGGCCTCGAGCGTCTGGCGGCGGAAGGCGTCGGCGAGCGCGTCCTGCTCCACCTGCAGCGCGCGCAGCATCAGGCCGAAGGCCTGGGCGCTGGCGCAGGCGAGGAGCTCGCGGCCCGCGCGCCGCGCCTCGAGGCGGCGCTTCTGCAGCTCGGCGTCGAGGTCCCCGGAGACGTGATAGGCCTCCAGCCGCTTGGCGAGGCGGTTGCCGAGGTCTGCGGCCTGCGCGGAGACCTGCGCGCGCTTGAGAGCGGGGTTGCAGACCGGGGCGAGGCGCTCCGCGATGCGGCCGATGCCGCCGTCGTTGAGCTTCATCGCCGCGTCCCAGGCCGCGGCGGGGTCCTCGAAGTGGCGCTGGACGTCCTCGTTGCGCAGGAAGTTGGCGCGCAGCGCGGCGAGGCGCTCGGGTTCGCGGAACGCGACCTCGCGCATGGCGCCGTCGGCGCCCGCGTAGTCGAGCAGGCCCTTGTCGTGGACCTCGGGGTTGCGCAGCCAGTAGGTGTTGGCGAAGGACCTGCCCGGCGCCCAGTCGCGCGGCCAGTCGTGGTCGAGGCCCAGGTACTGCTTGATCGTGGTGTCGAAGCGGATCGACCAGTGCTCGACCGAATCGCCCGCGGAGCCGGCCTTGGTGGTGAACTCGCGGTCGAACATCGTGAAGACGAGGAAGAGCGCGGTCTGCCTGTCCTTGCGCTCCTCCGGCGTCGCGCCATGCGTGGAGTCGATCCAGTCCTTGACCATGCCGGGGACGGAGCGGACCTCCTGGTTGCTGTCGCGCAGGCACAGCAGCATCGAGGTGAGCTCCTGCTCGGCGAGGTAGCGCTGGTAGAGATACGCGACCTTGCCGCGGCGGAAGAGCATGAACAGGTTCTCGGCCGCCGTCGCCTCGGCGCGCTCGGCGTTGTACTTCTCCCGCGCGCGCGCGCCGGGGAAGTCGAGCAGGTCGGTGTAGTCGAAGAAGTCGAAGGGCTTGTCCGCGAGCTGCAGCTGGAGCTCGGCGACCAGCGCCGTCAGCACCGCGCGCGGCACGCTGGCGCGGCCGCCCTCGCGCGTCGCGACCTCGATCAGGTCGCCGTTGTCGCGGCCCAGCCCGCGCATCGTCTCGACGTCGATGATGCTCTTCGCCTTGGGCTCGATCGCCGCCATCGGGCAGAAGGCCTCTGACGGGAAGCCCAGCTGCGCGAGCTGCGAGACGAGCAGCACGCCGGTCGCCGTCATCGTCGGCGTGCGGTTCCACAGCAGCGAGAAGAGCTCCATGCGCTCCGCGATCGGCAGTCGCGGGGCGAGGTGCTCGATCTCGCGCCACGGGCCGGGGCGCAGCGTCGCGTGGGCCGGATGGTTCCTGAAGTAGCGCTCGAAGTACTCGAACAGGTCGTAGACGTCGTCCTCGGTCAGCACGTCGACCGGCGCCTGCGCCGCCTTCGCGCGCGCGCGCGCCAGCACCGCGTCGACCTCGGCGCGCTCGAGCGGCATGACGGTGTCGCGGTCGAAGTCCTCCATGAAGGCGTTGGCGAGGATCTTCACGATGTCGGCCTGCGACAGCATCCGGCAGGCGACCGGCTTGCCGGGCAGGCCGGCGATCGGCCGGATCGAGAAGCGCGTGACGAGGCCGGTCGATTCCTTGCCGCCCGCCGGGTTGATGTCCTTCGCGAAGCCGCGCGTCTCCTCGGCGAAGCGGATCGTCGCCGGCTTGTCGCCCTGCCTGGCGAGCGAGGAGATCAGGTAGCTCTTGCCCTGCTGGCTGGGCCCGAAGACCGACACGCACATCGGGCGCCGCGCCGCCGCCGCGAGGCGTCGCGCGCGGATCGCGTCGCGCCGCAGGTCGCGCGACATGGTCGGGCCGTCCTCGCGCACGAGGTCCTTCGCGCCGGCGATCCACTCGATCGCCTCGCCCGCCGCCGTGGCCAGCGCCTCGCAGCGCGCGGCGAGGCGCTCGTTCTCTGCATCGGGTGCGGTCTGCATGGCTGGGTGTCCCGTCACGGCACGTTCAGCGCGCCGGTGTCGCGCCAGTAGCCGGCCTCGCTCTTCTCGGTCTGGAGGCGGATGTCCACGTCGCTCTTGCGCAGCGGATCGCCCTCCGCGTCGGCGATCTCCTCGATCTCGAAGTCCTCGCGCTTCTCCTCGGCGTTCGGGTCCTCCGCCGCCACGTCCTTGCGCTTCACCAGGAGCGTCAGGGGCAGCTTCATCTTCGGCACGCTGTCGGGATTGGCGAACTCCAGCCAGTAGAGCCGCGTCGCGTTCCAGCGCTCGAGGTCGAGCTGCCTGAAGCCGAGGAAGCAGGGCGCATGGAACTTCATGCGGAAGGACACCTGGTCGTCCTTCGGCTTCTTCTCGAGGTCGACCTCGGAGAGCAGCACGTTGGCCCTGGGGATCCGCCCCGAGATCTCCATGCGCCCGATGTAGCGGGCGGTGGAGCGCATCGACAGGCGGCTCGCGCGCATCAGGAAGCCCTCGAGCCGGCCTTCGGCCAGCGCGCAGACCATCGCGCCGACCGCGGCGGTCGTCTTCGGGTCGTCGACCCGGCCCGCGGCGTCGCGGAACGGGTACCAGCCGCCGACGGCGTAGCGGTGCATGCCCACGATGCGGTGCGGCGGCACGGGCAGCTTGGCGAGGATGATGTCGTTGACCGCGCGCAGGCGCGAGGGCCGGCCCGAAAGGATCAGCCAGTCGCAGTCGAAGCTGTGCACGACCTCGCAGAGGTCGGCGAGGATCTGGCCGAGCGCCGCGTGAACCACCGCGTCGACGCGCGCGGCGCCGGCAGCGATCTCGATGGGCGCCAGCGCGAAGCCCTGGGCACCGACGCGCTCCGCCTCGCGCTCGAAGTGCCGGATCGCGGCCGCGGCGTCGCGTCCCGCGAGGATCTCGCCGAGCGGGCGGCGCAGGATCTCGCCGCCGAAGCGGCCCTCGACATGCTCGTAGGCGTGGAGGATGGCGAGCGCCGCCGGCTCGAGCACCAGGGACACGAACTGTCGGCGCAGGTGCCGCTCCAGCTCGCTCTGGCTGCCGCGGTCGCCGCCCAGCATCTCGCGCAGGAAGGCCTTGGCGTCGCGCGTGCCCGCCGCGCGGAGCGCGGCCTCGAGCTGCGGCACGATGATGGTCTGGATGGTCTCCTGCAGCACCTCGTCGCCAGCGATGCGGAATCCCTCGCGGAAGTTCTGCCGCGGCAGGATCTCCTGCCCCTCGTCGGCGCGGTAGGTCGCGACCATGAGGTCCGTCGTGCCGCCGCCGATGTCGATGCTGGCGACGCGCAGGCTCGGCGCCGGGCCGTAGCCCTCGCGCATGCGGCCGCTGATCGCGAAGAGCGAGCCGGGATCGCCCTTGAGCTTCTGCGCCGCCTCGGTGAACAGGAAGACGAGCTGCGTCGCCGTCGCCTCGTCGAGGTTTGAGATCACGCGCGGCTCGGGCGGGACGTTCGGCCCCGCGCTGCCCCAGCCGAGCATGTCCCAGGCGAGCTTCACCGCCGCCTCGGCGCGGACGCGGAAGATGCGCTGCTCGGCGAGCGCCATCGCCGGCGGCATGGTCAGGATGACGCGGCGCAGGCGGCGCGGCACGTCGGGGAAGCTGCGGGCGTAGCGCGTCTCGACCGAGTTGATCTGCGACAGCGCCTGCATGAGCAGCTCGGCCAGCATGAAGCTGGCGAGCGAGGAGCGGCTGAAGCGCGCGCGCATCGCCGGCTGCGCGGCGCGGCGCGAGGCGCGCAGGACCTCGCCCTCCTCGGTGACGAAGGCCATGAAGGCGCCGCTGACCGGCGGCTCGGTCGTCATGCCGTCGCTGGAGGTACCGTTGAAGCGCCAGACCTGGCTGATCGCGCGGCTGTCCCAGAGATAGCGCTTCGGCGAGGACAGGCCGGTGGCGCCCTCGTTGCCGCGCGCGGCGGCCGACAGGCGCGCCGCCTCGGGGCCGACGCGTACCGGCGACAGCCACTGGAAGGCGTTGGCGCGGCCGGAGCGCCGGCTCAGGGCGTCCCTGCCGAAGCTGGCGCGCGCGAACTCGACCCGGCTGTCGAAGGGTTCGGCGTAGACGCGCTCGGGCGCGGAGAGGTCGCGCTGCCGGAGCACGTAGGAGTTGTTGAGGTTCATGCGCGCCGAGCGGTCGTCCTCGATCAGGATGCCGCAGGTGCGCGAGTTGCCGATGTCGAGCACGAGGTCGACGCTGATCGGCTCGTAGGGGCGGGCCGAGGACACGACGTCAACCAGCTTGACGCGCGGCAGCAGCCGCGCCTCGCCTACCAGCGCGAGGAACGCGATGTAGCGCGCCCAGTGCTCGCAGCCATGTGGGAAGTCCTCCGGGCGCAGCGCGCGGCCCGGGCGCTGCGACTGGCGGAAATCGCGGAAGATCTCCTCGAGCCACTGCGCCATCCACGGCTCGTTCAGGAACCAGCCATTCGACTCGCGGTCGGGAACACTCGCGAACTCCGCCGCGCGCTCGCTGTCCGCGGGCGAGATGGCGGTGTACGGCTTGCCCTCCTCGCGCGGCCGGAGGCCCGTGTCGAAGGCGAGCGTGAGGATGTGGGTGTTGCCGTCGCGGTCGGGCGCCGGCAGGTCGACGATGCGCGCGCGAGCCCAGTTCGTCGGTCCCTTCTCGTGCACCTCGCGCCCGCCCGCGGCGATCGCGGAGACGCGGAAATAGGGCAGCGGGACCCAGCGCCGGACGAAGGGGTCCAGCGCCTGGTTGCGGCCGACCTGGTAGACGTCCTCGGGAGGCGGGGACGTGCCGCTGACCGGGTCGAGCAGTTCGCCATTCTCGTCGGCCTGGAGCACGCGCAGCGAGACGAGGCCGCGGTTCGGGTCGGCGCCCGGCGGCAGCGGCTCCTCCCAGAACGACATCGTGGTCCGTGGCAGCCTTTCCGCGGAAAAGGCGATGTCCAGGAACTGGATGCCGCTCTGCGGCACGAGGCTGACCAGCGCCGGGATGCGGCCGGGGGACGTCGTCATCGGCAGGGTTTTT
>VGDA01000054.1 GCA_016869915.1 Alphaproteobacteria bacterium | reverse complement strand
CGAGTGCCGTCGTCCCGCGCGGTTCCGTCGCGCATGAGGGGCTGCTACGCATGGCGGCGTGAACGTCGAGCCCGGCATGAAGGCGTCCCGGATCGTCGGCTGCACGCTGCTGCACCAGGTCCTGGTCTCGGCGATCGCGGCCGCCGTCCCCGTGGCGATGCCCGAGCTCGTGCGCGAGGAAGGGCTGTTCGAGGGGCTCGCCGGGCTCTACGCGCTGTCGATGTATGCCGGCGCCGTCGCGGCGACGCTGGGAAGCGAGCGCGCCTTCCGCAGGCTCGGCCCGGCGCACGCAAGCGCGTTCGCCGTCGGCCTCGCCGCCTGCGGGCTGCTGCTCTTCGTGCCGCTCGGCGTCGCGGGCTTCGTGCTCGGCGGCCTCGCCATCGGGCTCGGCTACGGGCCGGTGTCGCCCGCGGGCTCGTACATGATGGCCGGCATCGTCGGCCGCAGGGACCTCAACCTCGTCTTCTCGATCCGCCTCGCGGGCGCGCCGCTCGGCGTGCTTGCCGCGGGGCTCGGCGTGCCACCGCTGGTCGCCGCGCTGGGATGGCGCGGCGCGCTCGCGGCGCTCGCCTGCGCCCTCGCCGTCCCGGCCATGGCGACGCTCGGCTTCGCGCGGCGCCTCGACGCGACGCTGCCCGCGGTCGCGCCGCCGTCGGGCGGCGTGCTCGGCGCGGCGCGCGAGGTCTTCGCGCATGGCGCGCTGCGCTGGCTCGTCGCGACCTCGTTCCTGTTCTCGGCGATGCTCGCGACGCTCAACGCCTTCGTGCCGACGGTGGCGAGCGCGCTCGGCGGGCTCGACCTCGCGCGCGCCGGCCTCTGCGCCGTCGCCGCGCAGGTCGCCTCGATCTGCGCGCGGCTGGCCTGGGGCATGGTCGCCGACCGGCTGCTGAGCCCGGCCACGACCCTGGCGCTGGTCGGCATGCTGATGGCGGCGGCGACGCTGGCGCTCGGGCAGGTCGACCGCGGCACCGGCTTCGCGGCGATCCTCGCGGCCAGCGCCTTCATGGGAGCCACCGCGGGCGGCTGGGGCGGCGTGGTGCTCGCGCAGGCGGCGCGGCTCGCGCCACCCGGGCGCGTCGGCCGGATCGCCGGCGGCGTGATGGTCTACAACTACCTCGGCGTGATGCTCGGGCCGCCGGTCGTCGGCCTCGTCCTCGCCGCCACCGGCAGCTTCCCCGTGGCGCTCGCCGCGGTCGCGGCGGTCGGCGCGGCCGGCGCGGTCGCGGCGCTGCGGCTGCCGCGCTGAGCGCGCCTCAGCCCGGGCGCGGGTATTCCCAGCGCTGCGTCGGCTTGCCCTCGAACTCGAAGGTCCCGGAGAGCCGCGCGCCCAGCTTGCGCGCGACATTCGCCGAGGCGTCGTTGCCGACCTTCACGAGGCTGGCGAGGCTCGCATGCCCGCCTTCGCGCCACGCCCAGTCGCGCACCGCCTCGGCGGCCTCCTGCGCGTAGCCCTGGCCCCAGCAGGCGCGCGCGATCGTGTAGGCGAGCTCGGGCTCCGGCCAGCCCGGCTGCGCGTTGACGCCGCAGCGGCCGACCACGGCGCCGTCCGCCGCGCGCGTCACCGCGAACCACCCGCCGCGGCCGAGCGCATGCGCGCCCGTCCACATGCAGAGCTGCGCCCAGGTGAGCGCGGGATCGCGCGGCTTGCCGTCGCCCAGGAAGCGCATCGTCTCCGCGTCCGCGTGGATCGCGCAGACCGGCTCGTAGTCCGCGCCGCGGAAGCCGCGCAGGACCAGGCGCGCGGTGCACAGCTCGGGGATCGCGACGCGCGTGCCGCCCGCGACGACCGGCGCGGGCGCGGCCGGCGGCGCGTGGCGCCAGACCTGCGCCTGGATCCCCATGATCGTCGTGTCGGGCTCGCGCGTCGCGCCGAGGCCGCGCGCGACGGCGATCGAGGGCGCGTTCTCCGGGCGGATGAAGCTGGCGAGGCCGGACATGCCCAGCGCCGCGCCCGCCCAGTCGCGCACGGCGCGCGCGGCCTCGGTGGCGAAGCCGCGGCGCTGCGCGGCCGGCGCGATCGCGTAGGCGATCTCCGGGCAGGGCCAGGCGGGCGGGCTCAGCACGCCCGCGTGCCCGACCAGCACGCCCGCGTGCTCGACCGCGAAGAGGCCGTGCCCGCGCATCGCCCACTGCCCGAGCGCGCGCGCCATCGCCTCCCAGCTCTCCGCCGCGTCGCGCGGCTTGCCGGTGCCGAGGAAGCGCGCGACCGAGGGATCGCCCAGCATCGCCGCGTAGGCCGGCAGGTCGTCGGCGCGGAAGGCGCGCAGCACGAGGCGCTGCGTGCGCAGGGTCGGGATCTCGAAGCCTGTCATCGCGGGTGCTCCGTGCGGGGCGCGCCGTCGTCAGCGCTTCTCGAAGTCGGTCTTCTCGTCGACGGGCAGCTTCTGGAGCACGCGGCGCAGCGAATCCAGCCCCATCTCGATCGCGCCGAGGCGGACCCAGTCGCGCCCGCCGAGGATGCGCGCCTCGCGCGTGGCGATGCCCTTGCCGGTCGCGACCGCGATGCGGACGGTCCCGCCGAGGTCGATGCGGTCGCCGCCCTCGTCGAGCTCGACCAGCATGGCGAGGCCATGCGTGGCGCCGGCGCGGCGACGCGCGGCCTCGGCCAGGAAGGCGACGGAGACGAGCGAGAGGTCGGTCACGGCGCCCGGCTCGGTCACGCCCAGCGCCGAGCGCAGCTGCTCGGGCGTGCGGCCCGAGACCGAGCGGCGGAAGACCTTCTCCGCGCCCGGCAGGTGGGCGATGCGCCCGGCCATCTGGCCGCCGGTGAAGCCCTCGACGATGGCGAGGCTGGCCTCGGCGCGGACGAGCTCGTCGACGACGACGCCCTCGAGCGTCTGGTCGTCCTCCGCGACGACGAAGTTGCCGAGGCGCCGGCGCACCTCGGCCTGCACCGGGGCGAGCTTGCGCTCGACGTCCTCCCGGTCGCGGCCGCGCACCACGAGCTTGGTCTCCAGCTGCGGGTAGTGGGCGCGGAAGCCGAGCTTCACGCCGCCGCCGACGATCGTCTCGACGCCCGCGAGCAGCGTGTCGGCGCGCGCCTCGCCGATTCCGTAGGAATGGAAGCGCTTGAGGTGGATCGTGCCCGGCGACCCGGCGCGCGCGAGCAGCCGCGGGATCACCTGCTCCTCCAGCATGCGCCGCAGCTCGCGCGGCACGCCGGGCGTGAAGAAGAAGCGCGAGCGGCCGACGTCGAGCGCGAAGCCGCAGGCCGTGCCGATCGGGTTGTCGAGCACCTCCGAGCCGCGCGGCAGCATCGCCTGCTTGCGGTTGCTCGGCGGCATGGCGCGCTGGCGGCGCTCGAAGAACTCCGTCATGCGCGCGAGCCAGCCCTCGTCGAGAACGAGGTCGACGCCCGCGGCCTTCGCGGCGATCTCCTGCGAGAGGTCGTCGACGGTCGGGCCGAGGCCGCCATTGACGATGACCGCGTCGGCGCGCCGGCCCGCGCGCTGGAACGCGTCGAGCAACTGCTCGCGGTCGTCGCCCACCGTCGTGCCCCAGAGCACCTGGAGGCCGACATCCTCCAGCCGCTGCGACACCAGGCTGAAGTTGCTGTTGACGATCTTGCCGGTGAGGACCTCGTCGCCCGTGCAGATGACCTCGACGCGCATGCGACCTCCGGAAGCGGGTTCAGGCGCCCGCGGCGGCCAGCGGGCCCGGGCCCGCGCCGACCTCGCGCAGGTGGCAGGCGACATGCTGGCCGGGCGCCACCTCGCGCAGCGGCGGATCCTCGCTCCGGCAGCGCGCGACCGCGTAGGGGCAGCGCGTGTGGAAGCGGCAGCCGGGCGGCGGGTTGGCGGGGCTCGGCACGTCGCCCTGAAGGACGACGCGGCGGCGCTTGCGCGCGGGATCGGGGATCGGCGCGGCGGAGAGCAGCGCCTCGGTGTAGGGGTGGAGCGGCTGGCGGAACAGCGTGCGCTTGTCGGCGAGCTCGACGATGCGGCCGAGATACATGACCGCGATGCGGTGGCTGATGTGCCGCATCACCGCGAGGTCGTGGCTGACGAACAGGAAGGCGAGGCCGTATTCCTCCTGCAGGTCGATGAGCAGGTTCAGCACCTGCGCCTGCACCGAGACGTCGAGCGCCGAGACGGGCTCGTCGGCGACGATGATCTCCGGCCGCACGGCCAGCGCGCGCGCGATGCCGAGGCGCTGGCGCTGCCCGCCGGAGAATTCGTGCGGGTACTTGCGCATCGCCTCCGGCCGCAGCCCGACGCGCTGGAACAGCGCCGCGACGCGTTCCTCGGTCTCCCGCCCGCGCGAGAGCCCGTAGTTCTCCATCGGCTCGCCGACGATGGCGCCGGCCGACAGCCGCGGGTTGAGCGACGAATACGGATCCTGGAACACGGTCTGGATCCGGCGCCTGTGCGCCCACATCGCGCGCGGGGAAAGGCCGGTGACGTCCGCGCCCGCGACGACGATGCGACCGGAGGTCGGCTCGACGAGCTTGAGCGCGGCGCGGCCCACGGTCGACTTGCCGCAGCCGGATTCGCCGACGAGGCCGAGCGTCTCGCCCGGCGCGACGGCGAAGCTGACGCCGTCGACGGCGCGCACCTCGCCCGCCCTGCGGCCGAAGACGCCCTTGCGGATCGGGAAGTGCTTCACGAGGTCGAAGACCTCGAGGCTCGGCCGCGCGGGCGCGGCGCCGGGCTTCGTCTCGCTCATGGCACGCCCTTCCCCGCCTCGAAGCAGGCGACGAGGTGGCCGCCGGGCCTTTCCTCCAGTTCCGGGCGCTCGGCGCGGCAGCGGTCGGTCGCCAGCGCGCAGCGCGGCGCGAACGCGCAGCCGGCGATCGGGCGGTTCAGCGCCGGCACGATGCCCGGGATCTCCTGCAGGCGCGGGCGGCGGCCGGACCCCTCGGCATCCTCGTCGAGGCGCGGGCGCGCGCGCATCAGGCCGCGCGTGTAGGGATGCAGCGGGTTGGCGAAGAGCTCGCCCACCGGCGCCTCCTCGACCTTGCGGCCCGCGTACATGACCATCACCCGCTGGCAGGTCTCCGCGACCACGCCGAGGTCGTGGGTGATCATCATGATCGCGGTACCCGTCTTCTCCTTGAGCTCGACCATGAGCTCGAGGATCTGCGCCTGGATCGTGACGTCGAGGGCCGTCGTCGGCTCGTCGGCGATCAGCAGCTGCGGGTCGCAGGACAGCGCGATCGCGATCATCACGCGCTGGCGCATGCCGCCGGAGAGCTGGTGCGGGTAGTCGTGCACGCGCCGCTCCGGGTCCGGCACGCGCACGAGGCGGAGCATCTCCACCGCGCGGTCCATCGCCTCGCGCCAGCCGGCGCCGGTGTGGCGGACCACGTTCTCCGCGATCTGGACGCCGACGGTCAGCACCGGGTTCAGGCTGGTCATCGGCTCCTGGAAGATCATGGAGATGCGGTGGCCGCGCAGCTCCTTGATCTCCTCGTCCGAAAGCGTCGTCAGCTCGCGCCCCTCGAAGCGCACCGAGCCGCCGACGATCCGGCCCGCGCCCTTCTGGATCAGCCGCAGGATCGACAGCGCCGTGACGCTCTTGCCGCAGCCGGACTCGCCGACGATGCCCAGCGTCTCGCCGCGCGCGAGCGACAGCGACACGCCATCGACCGCGCGCACGACGCCGTCGAGCGTGAAGAAGTGGCAGGCGAGGTCGCGGACCTCGAGCAGCGGCGCGTCGCCGGCCATGGTCACATCCGCCTCGCGAGGCGGGGGTCGAGCCGGTCGCGCAGGCCGTCGCCCAGCATGTTCACGCCGAGCACCATCACCGCGAGGAACACCCCGGGGATCAGGATGCTCCAGGGCGCGATGAGGAAGAAGCTGCGGCCCTGCGCGATGATGTTGCCCCAGCTCGGGATCTCCGGCGGCACGCCGACGCCGAGGAAGCTCAGCCCCGCCTCGGTCAGGATCGCCGAGGCGGCGATGTAGGTGGACTGGACGATCAGCGGCGCCAGCGTGTTGGGCAGGATATGCCTCAGCAGCAGCCTTGGCGTGCGCGTGCCGCCCGCAATCGCGGCCTCTATGAAGGGCTGCGCGCGCAGCGACAGCACGACGCTGCGCGTCAGGCGCACGATGCGCGGGATCTCGGGGATGACGATGGCCGCGATCACGACCCAGAGGCCCGGCCGCGTCAGCGTGATGAGCGCGATGGCGAGCAGGATCGACGGGATGGCCATGATCCCGTCCATGATCCGCATCGCGATCGCGTCGACCGTCCGGTAGAAGCCGCAGAGCAGCCCGATCGCGAGGCCGATCAGCGAGGCGGCGATGGCGACCGAGAAGCCCACGACCAGCGACACGCGCGCGCCGTGCACCGTGCGCGCGTAGACGTCGCGGCCGAACTGGTCGGTCCCGAACCAGAAGCGCTCCGAGGGCGGGCGCAGGCGATTGACCGGCGCGAGCTTGAGCGGGTCGCCGGCGATCCAGGGCGCGGCGAGCGCGATGCCGACGAGGACGAGCATCAGCAGCCCGCCGATGACGATCGTCGGGTTGCGGCGGGCGAAGGTCCAGGGGCCCTGCGGCGGCGCTTCCGCCGCCGGAGCCTCAGTACCGGATGCGGGGATCGAGGAAGGCATAGGAGATGTCGATCATGAGGTTGACCAGGACCTTGCCGGCCGCGAAGACGAGGATCAGCCCCTGCACGATCGGGTAGTCGCGCTTGAGGACCGCGTCGACGGTCAGCCGGCCGAGGCCGGGGATGTTGAACACGGTCTCGGTGATGACGACGCCGCTGATGAGCAGCGCTATGCCGATGCCGATGACCGTGACGATGGGGACGGCGCTGTTCTTGAGCGCGTGGAGGAGCAGCACGCGCGGAGTCGCGAGGCCCTTGGATTCCGCCGTGCGGATGTAGTCCTGCGACAGCACCTCGAGCATCGAGGCGCGCGTGATGCGCGCGATCAGCGCGCAGTAGGTGGTGCCCAGCGCGATCGAGGGCAGGATCAGCCCCTCGACGAAGGGCCAGAGGCCCTGGGCGATCGGCCGGTATCCCTGCACCGGGAGCCAGCCGAGCTTGATCGAGAAGACGTAGATCAGGATGTAGCCCGCCAGGAACACGGGCACCGCGAAGCCCATCACCGCGAAGCCCATCACCACGCGGTCGGCCAGGCTGCGCGCCTTCCATGCGGCGAGCACGCCCATCGGGACCGCGAGCACCACCGCGACCAGCAGGGTCGAGATCGTGAGCGCGAGCGTCGGCTCGAGGCGCTGCGCGATGAGCTGCGTCACCGGCAGGTTGGAGAAGATCGAGATGCCGAGGTCGCCCTGCATGAGCCGCCAGCACCAGAGCGCGAACTGCTCGAGCATCGGGCGGTCGAGGCCGAGCTTGGCGCGGATGTTCTCGATGTCCTGCGTCGTCGCGTCGTCGCCGGCGATGATGGCGGCCGGGTCGCCCGGCGCGATGCGCAGCAGGAAGAAGACGAAGACGGCCACCACCGCCATCACGGGGATGGTGGCGAGCAGCCGTCCGATCACGTAGGCGAACATGGATCCCCGATCCGCTGCCGGCCGGCGACCCGCCCCCCGGTCGCCGGGAGGCGGGCGCCGCGCCGCGCGGTCACCTCTTCGTTATGCCCCACAGCGCCGTGATGCCGGTGATCGGCACGATCCCGGAGATGCGGTCCGAGCGATAGGCGATCGGCTGCATCCACTGGCCGGTCGGGATGTAGACGACGTTCTCGATCGCGCGCGTCTGCAGGTCGGTCGCGATCTTCAGCCGCTCGGCGTCGGTCTGCGCGAAGCCCCAGGCGCTGCGCAGCTTCTCGACCTCCGGGTCGCAGGGCCAGCCGAAGAGGCCGCGGTCGCAGGCCGCGCCGATCCAGGTATGGATGATCGGGTTGGCGCCGCTGGTGCCCGAGGACGTCGTGACGAAGATGTTCCAGCCGCCCTGCGCGGGCGGCTCCTTCTTCGCGCGGCGCTGCACGACCGAGCCCCAGTCCATCGCCTGGATGTCGAGGTTGAGCCCGGCCTCGCGCATCGCCTGGATCATCACCTGCGTGAGCGGGTTGATGGTCACGTGGTCGGTGGCGTGCAGGATCGTGATCGGCTCGCCCTTGTAGCCGGCGGCGCGGAACGCGGTCGCCGCGCCCTTCGGGTCGTGGCCCGCGAGCATCGCGCTGCCGCCCTTGTTCTCGAGCGGCGAGCCGCAGGTGATCAGGCCGTGGCAGACCTTGTAGAAGGCCGGGTTGCCGACCACCGTGCGCAGGAAGTCCTCCTGGTTGATGATCTTGTACATCGCCTGCCGGATCTTCGGGTTGTCGAAGGGCGGGTGCAGGTGGTTGAGGCGGATCATCCCGAAGGTGCTGTCGATCTTCCCGGTCTTCATCACCGAGACGCCGCGCGAGCGCTCGAGGATCGGCAGGAAATCGATCTGCGGCACCTCGAGGAAGTCGATCTCGCCGTTGACGAGCGCCTGCATCGCGGTCTGCGGGTCCGACATCCAGATCAGCTCGATGCGGTCGACGCCCGGGATCTTGCCGCCGGAGAGCGTGCGCGCCGGCTCGCTGCGCGGCACGTAGTCCGCGTTCTTGAGGTAGACGGTCTTGCTGCCGGGGACCCACTGGTCCTTGGCGAAGCGGAACGGCCCCGACCCGATCGCCTCGGTGACCTGGGTGTTCGGGTCGACCATCGCCTCCTTCTCGCGCATCATCACCGGCACCGATGTGCTGGTCTTGCCGAGCGTCGCGAGGACCTGTCCGTAGGGCTCCTTGAGGATGATCTTGAACGTCTTCTCGTCGACCGCCTCGATGCGGTCGGTGAACAGCAGCAGGCGCTGGCCGGCCGGGTCGCGCGCGCCCCAGCGGCGGATCGACGGAATGATGTCGCGCGTGGTGACGGCCGCGCCGTCATGCCAGCGCAGCCCGTCGCGCAGCGTCATCGTATAGGTGAGCTTGTCGGGGCTGATGTCGTACTTGCCGACCATCTGGGGCTGCGGGACGAAGTCGTCGTCGACGCCGAACAGCGTGTCGTAGACCAGCAGGCCGTGGATGCCGGCGATGGTCTGCGTCGTCCAGTGCGGGTCGAGGGTGCGCACGTCGGCGTGCATCACGGCGCGCAGGACCTTCTCCTGCGCGACGGCCTCGCGCGGCGCGACCGCCGCGGTGGCGGCCAGCGCGACGCCGCAGGCGAGGGCCAGGGCGCGCAGTCCGGATCGGTTCTGTCTCGTCATGGCTTTTCCTCCTCTTGGCCCCCATGCTCCGGAGCGACAGGGAACGGATGATGGCGGCTAGGCTTTCGCGGATGCAACAATCGAATTCGCGACCCGCCGCGGGCGGCCGGGGCGCGGCCGGAGGCCACGCATGAGCGACGCGCGATCCCAGAACCGGCCGGCGACCCGGCCACGCGGCGTCCACGAGGGCCGCAGCTACGTCCGCCCGCCCTCCGCGCGCCCGCGCGCGGCGACCCTGCCGGGGATAGCCGCGTGGCTGCGCGCGGAGGCGCTCGACATCGGCAGCCCGATCAAGCTGGTCGATGCCCTGTGCTGGCGGCTGGTGGCCGCCGGCCTGCCGGTCGACCGCGCCGGCATCACGGTCGCGCTGCTGCACCCGCAGTTCTCCGGCTACGGCATCCGCTGGTGGCGGGAACCCGGCGAGGCCGAGGAGCTCCTGCTCGAGCACGACGTGCCGGGCAGCGAGGCGTTCCGGCGCAGCCCCTACCCGCCCGTCATCGAGCGCGGCGAGATCGTCCGGGTGCGCATCGAGCCCGGCGCGGCGGAGCATCGCTATCCGGTGATCGCGGACCTCGCGGCGCAGGGCTACACCGACTACGTCGCCCTGCCGGTGCGGCTGCGCGCGCGCTCCGCCTCCGGGCGCGAGCGCAGGTTCCAGGCATGCAACTTCGCCACGCGCCGCCCGGCGGGGTTCTCCGAGGCGGACATCGGCGCCCTCGCGCGGGTCGCGGAGGACATGGCGGCGCCGCTCGCCGTCGTCACCGAGCGTCGGATGGCGCGCGACATCCTCGCCGCCTACCTGGGCCGCGGCGTCGCGCCGCGCGTGCTGTCCGGGGAGATCACGCGCGGATCCGGGGAGGCGGTCAGTGCCGCGATCCTGACGACCGACATGCGCGGCTTCACCGCCCTCGTCGACCGGCTGCCCGGGCCGCGCGTGATCGAGCTCCTCAACGCCTGGTTCGCGGGCCAGGTGGCGGCCGTGCACGGGCAGGGCGGAGAGGTGCTGAAGTTCATGGGCGACGGCATGCTCGCCATCTTCCCCTTCCGCGACGGCGCCTCCGCGGCGGGCGCTGCGGCCCGCGCGCTCGCGGCCGCGCGTGCCGCGCTCGACTGGGCGCGCGCGCTCGACGCCGATCCGGCCTTCGCCGACGCGCGTCCGCTGCGCGCCGTCGCCGCGCTGCACGCGGGCGAGGTGTTCCACGGCAACATCGGCGCGCCCGACCGGCTCGACTTCACCGCGATCGGCCCCGGGCTGAACCTCGTCTCGCGGCTCGAGGCGCTGGCCAAGTCACTCGGCAGGGAACTCGTGCTCTCCGCCGACTTCGCGGCGCTCTGCGGCGGGGGCCTCGAATACCTCGGCCACCACGCGCTGCGCGGCGTCGCCGCGCCCGTCGAGGCCTTCGCCTGCGCGCCGGGCTGAGGCGCGGCGCGCGCTAGATGCCGAAGATCGACGCCATCCCCGTGCGAGCGGCCAGCGCCTCCATCGTCGCGTCGTCGGGCCGGCGGATCTCCTCGCCCGCCGCCTGGAGCACCATCGGCAGCAGGTTGACGTCGCCGGCCGAGCACAGGAACACGCCGGGCCGCGACAGCAGCCAGTGGACCGACGGCCTGATGTCGTCCATCGCCTCGAGCGGCTGGTACCAGGTGGAGCGGTCGCGCGTCGCGCCCGCGGCCCAGGGCCCGCGCGCGATGCCCTTGATCGTCTGCACCGCCACGTCGCGCTCGGCCGCGAGCCGCGCCGTGCGCTCGAAGTCCGGCGCGTAGGTGGCGTGGCGCGCCGCGAACCAGTTCCACGGCATCAGGATCGAATCGAAGTCGAAGCGCTCGAGGCTGCGCCGGTGCATCGCCGCCACCGTCCAGCCATGGCCGGTGACCCCGATATGGCGCACCAGCCCCTCGGCGCGGGCCTCGATGTAGGCCTCGAGCGCGCCGCCGGGCCCGAGCGCGCGCTCCCACTCGTCGGGATGGAACAGCGCGTGGAGCTGGATCATGTCGACATGGTCGGTGCGCAGCCGGTCGAGCGAGCGGCGGATGCCCTCGCGCGCGCCGGCGTAGTCGCGCTCGCCGGTCTTCGTGGCGAGGAAGAAGCGCGCGCGATGGCGCGGCATCCAGCGCCCGACCAGCAGCTCCGAATCGCCGTAGCGCGCCGCGGTGTCGACGTGGTTCACGTCGTGCTGGAGCAGGAGGTCGAGGACGCGGTCCGCCGTCGCCTCGTCGGCGCGCGCCAGCGCCGCGGCGCCGAACACCACCGCGCTGCTCATGTGGCCGGTCCGCCCGAACCTGCGCTTCTCGATCGCCATCGCTGTCCTCCCCCGGCATCGGCGCCATCTGGCGCCGCGACGGCCGCCGATGGCAAGCGTCTCGCGCGCGCGGCGGCTTTGGCTATGATCGCGCCATGCATATCCATCTCGACCCCGTCGGGGGCGTGGCGGGCGACATGTTCGCCGCGGCGCTGCTCGACGCCTGGCCCGAGCACGCGGAGCCGCTGCGCGCGGCGCTGGCGCGGCTCGACCTGCCGCCGGGCGTCGTGGCCTCGGCCGAGCGCTTCGACGACGGCATCCTCGCCGGCCGGCGCTTCCTCGTCTCGCCGCCCGAGCGCGACGCCCACCACCGCGCCTTCCGCGACATCCGCGCCATGCTGCTTGGCTCCGCGCTCGCGCCCGAGGTGGCGCGGCGCGCCGTCGCCATCTTCGCGGTCCTCGCCGAGGCGGAGGGGCGGGTGCACGGCGTGCCGGCGGAGGACGTTTCCTTCCACGAGGTCGGCGCCTGGGACTCGATCGTCGACATCGTGGCGGCCGCCTTCCTCGTCGAGGCGCTGGCGCCCTGCACCTGGTCGGTGGCGCCCGTGCCGATCGGCTCGGGGCGCGTGCGCACGGCGCATGGCGAGCTGCCCGTGCCGCCGCCCGCCACCGCGTTGCTGCTCGAGGGGTTCCCGGTCTTCGACGACGGCCGCCCCGGAGAGCGCACGACGCCGACCGGCGCCGCGATCCTGCGCCAGCTCGCGCCGGGCCACGGCATGCCGCGCGGCACCCTCGCGATGGGACGCGTCGGCCACGGCTTCGGCACGAAGCGCTTCAAGGGCATCTCGAACATCCTGCGCGTCGCCTCGTTCGAGCCGCTCGACGCGGGCGACGCGGCCATCGCGCGCGACGAGGTCGGCGTGATCCGCTTCGAGGTCGACGACCAGCCGGCGGAGGACCTCGCCGTCGGGCTCGAGCGGCTGCGCGCGATGCCCGGGGTGCTCGACGTGCTGCAGGCACCGGCCTTCGGCAAGAAGGGACGGATGGTCGCGCAGGTCCAGGTGATCGCCAGCGCCGGCGCCATCGAGGCCGTCGCCGCGGCCTGCCTCGCCGAGACCTCGACGCTCGGCCTGCGCATCGAGCGCGCGGAACGCCGGATCCTGGCGCGAGAGGCAGCGACGCGCGACGACGGCGCCGGCGGCGCGGTGCGGGTGAAGACGGCGACGCGCCCCGACGGGAGCCGCACGGCCAAGGCGGAGATGGACGACGTCGCCGCCGCGGGCGACCATGCCGCGCGCACGAGGCTGCGCCGG
>VGDA01000053.1 GCA_016869915.1 Alphaproteobacteria bacterium | reverse complement strand
CCTCGAGCGTGCGGTCGGACGGAGGCCCGCGCTTGGCTGAAAACGCCGCCCAGGCTCCCGCCGGCGGGGCAGGCCGCGGTCGTCCCGACCCGCGGATCCTGCGCCGCCTGATGGGCTTCGTGCTGCCCTACAGGCTGCATCTGGCCGGGGCCGTGCTGGCGCTGTGCGCGGGTTCGGCGGCCGTGCTCGGCTTCGGCAGCGGCCTGCGCTGGCTGGTCGACAACGGCTTCGCCGCCGGCGCGCCGGGCCGGCTCGACGAGGCACTGCTCGCCATGCTGGGCATCGTCGCGCTGCTCGCGGCGGCGACCTTCGCGCGCTCGCTGCTGGTCGGCTGGATCGGCGAGCGCGTCGCCGCCGATCTCCGCCAGCGCGTCTTCGCCCATGTCCTGTCCCTCTCGCCGTCCTTCTTCGAGGCGAGCCGCACCGGCGACGTCATCTCGCGGCTCGTGGCCGACACGACCCTGATCCAGACCGTCGTCGGCTCCTCTGCCTCGATGGCGCTGCGCAACGTGCTGCTCGTCGCCGGCGGGACCGCGATGATGGCGGTGGCCTCGACGCGGCTGACGCTCTTCGCCTTCCTGGTCCTGCCGCTGGTCGTCGTGCCCATCGTCGTCTTCGGCCGCCGGGTGCGGGCGCTGTCGCGCGACAGCCAGGACCGCATCGCCGACACCGGCGCCGACATCGAGGAGACGTTCAACGCGATCGCGACCGTGCAGGCATTCGGCCGCGAGCCCGAGCGCGTGGCCGCCTTCGACGCGAAGGTCGAGGCCTCGGTGGCCGCGGCGCACCGGCGCAACCGCGCGCGCGCGGCGCTGGCCGCCGTCGCCATCCTCCTCGTCTTTGGCGCCATCGCCATCGTGCTCTGGGTCGGCGGCCATGACACGATCGCCGGGCGCCTGTCGGCCGGTCAGCTCTCCGCCTTCGTCTTCTACGCCGTCGTCGTCGCCGGCTCGGTCGGATCCATCAGCGAGTTCCTCGGCGACCTGCAGCGTGCAGCAGGCGCGGCGGAGCGGCTCTTCGAGCTGCTCGACGCGCGCACCGACCTGCCCGTCCCGGCGACGCCGCTCGTCCTGCCCGTGCCTGCGCGCGGCGAGCTCGCCTTCGAGCGCGTGTCCTTCCGCTATCCCTCGCGCCCCGCCCAGGCGGCGCTCGACGGCGTCGACTTCCGCGTCGCGCCGGGCGAGACGGTCGCGGTCGTCGGCCCGTCCGGGGCGGGCAAGTCGACGCTGCTGCAGCTCGCGCTGCGCTTCCGCGATCCCTCGGCGGGCCGCGTCCTCCTCGACGGCGTGGACGTCGCGCGCTGCGATCCGGTGCAGCTGCGCGCGCGCATCGCGCTGGTGCCGCAGGAGCCGGTGGTCTTCTCCGCCGACGTCGCCGCGAACATCCGCTTCGGCCGGCCCGGGGCGAGCGACGAGGAACTGCGCGCCGCAGCCGAGGCCGCGCAGGCCGCGGAGTTCATCGCGCGCCTGCCGCAGGGCTACGCCACGCATCTCGGCGAGAAGGGGATGCGGCTCTCGGTCGGCCAGCGGCAGCGCATAGCGATCGCGCGCGCGATCCTGCGCGATCCCGCCCTCCTGCTGCTCGACGAGGCGACGTCGGCGCTCGACGCGGAGAGCGAGCGCCTCGTCCAGCTCGCGCTGGCGCGCCTCGCCCACGGACGCAGCACGCTGGTCGTCGCGCATCGCCTCGCCACCGTCAGGCGCGCCGACCGCATCCTCGTGCTCGAGGGCGGCAGGCTCGTGGAGCAGGGGCGACACGACGAACTGCTCCGCGCGGGCGGGCTCTACGCGCGCCTGGCCCAGCTGCAGTTCATCGGCGAGGACGCGGGCGCGGCCGGCTGAGCCTCAGCGCGAGGTGAGCCGAAGCTCGATCCTGCGGTTGCGGCGATACGCGCCCTCGTCGTCGCGCGGGTCGACAGGCTGGAACTCGGCATAGCCGGCGGCGCCGAGGCGCTCGGCCGGCACGCCGCCCGACATGAGCGCGCGGACGACCGACATCGCGCGCGCATGCGAGAGCTCCCAGTTCGAGGCGAAGCTGCGCGCGATCGGCCGCCGGTCGGTATGCCCCTCGACCTGGAGGATCCAGTTGACGTCGTCCGGTATGCGGGCGGCGATCTCCGAGAGCGCCGTGGCGACGCCCTCGATCTGGCGTCGTCCCTCGGGCTCCAGCGTGGCGGAGCCGGACTGGAAGAGCACCTCCGTCTCGAAGATGAACCGGTCGCCGACGACGCGCACGTCCGCGCGTTCCCCGAGCACCTCGCGCAGGCGCCCGAAGAACTCTGAACGGTAGCGCGCGAGCTCCTCGACCTTGCTGGCCAGCGCCAGGTTCAGCCGGCGCCCGAGGTCGACGATCTGCACCTGCTGGTCGCGCGACCTCGCCTCGGAGGCATCGAGCGCGACCTCGAGCCGCCCGAGCTGCCCGCGCAGCTCGGCGAGCTGGCGCGCGAGCATGTCGACCCGGAACTGCGCGTCGGCCGAGAGGCGCCGTTCCGCCGCGAGCGCCTCGCCCGCTCCGCGCAGGTCGGTGTTCCGGGAGGCAAGGTCGCGCTCGAGCTGGTCGCGGAGGATCGTCAGCGCCTCGATGTTGCGACGGAGCGCGTCGAGCTCGCGCAGCTGCACCTCGACTTTCTCGCGGTCCGCGGCAACGCTGCGCACGGCGTCGGCAAGCCGCGCGTCGGCCTGCTGCGCGCGCTGCTCGCTGGCCGCGAGGCGCCGCGCGAGTTCGGCGGCCTCGCGCTCGCCGAGGACGACCTTGCCCTCGGCCTCGCGCGCCCGCGCATCGGCCTGCTGCGCGCGCTGCTCGCTGGCCGCGAGGCGCCGCGCGAGTTCGGCGGCCTCGCGCTCGCCGAGGACGACCTTGCCCTCGGCCTCGCGCAACCGCGTCTCCGCCTGCTCCAGCCTCTGGGCCAGCGCCGCGGCCTGCTCGGCGCTCGCGGTGGCGCGGGCCTCGCCCTCGCGCGCGCGCGTCGCCGTGGCGGCGAGTTGGCGCAGCAGGTCGGCGAGCTGCCCGCGCGTCAGGGCGACCTCGGCTTCCGCGGCGCTGGCCCGGCCCTCGGCCCCCTGCAGCCGCGCGGCAAGGTCCCGCGCCTCGGCGTCGCGCCCCGCGAGCGCGGCCGAAAACTGGTCCGCGCGCCCGCGCGCCGCGTCGAGCGCGCCGGCGACCTCGCGCAGCCTGCCTTCCGCGATGGCGAGCTCCGACTGCAGGCGGTCGCGCATCGAGGTCGTGCCGGCGAGCTGGCTCGCGAGCACCTCGGCCTGCTCGCGCAGCCCCGCGGCCGTGCGCCGCTCGCTCGCGAGCTGGTCGGCGAGCTCGCCGATGCGCTGCGAGAGGCGGTCGAGCGCCTGGTCGCGGCCGCTGATCATGTCCTTAAGGTGGAACTGGAACAGCGTGAAGATCATCAGGACGAACACGATGACCATCACCAGCGTCGCGAGCGCGTCGACGAAGCCCGGCCAGATGTCGAGGCCGTTGCGGCGGCGGCGACGGGTCTGGGCGCTCACGGCCGGGGCCCGGGATCAGCGCTGGTCGTCGGCGAGCGCGGCGATCGTGCGCGCGAGGAGCCGGAACTCGTTTCGGACGTCCTGCGTGAACTGCGCGCGGCCTGCCTGGTTCTCCTCGAGCAGCCGTGCAAGCAGCGACTCGATCCCGCGCAGCGACGCGCGCAGGGCCTCGTCGCCTGCGCCCGCGCCGCCGCGCGAAGCGGCCTCGGCGAAGCGCTGCAGCGCCGGGCGTAGCTCGAGCTGGGCTTCCGCGAGCCGGGCCACGACATCGCGCTCGGCGCGCATCTCCTCCGTCAGCTGGGTCATGCGCTCGCCGAGCATGACGAGCGCGGCATTTGCGCCCTGCCGGCCCTGCTCTGCCTGCTGCACGGTGCGCTGGAAGTTCTCGAGGTTGTCGGCGGTCTGCTCGAGGAGCGCCTGGATGTAGGCCGGCACGGACTGGTCGCCGTCGCCGACGGGCCCGCCGCCGCCGAGGCGCGTGACGCCGGAGAGCCATTCCTCGAGTTCGTTGTAGAAGCGGTTCTGCGCCTGGCCCGACTGCAGGTCGAGGAAGCCGACCACGAGGGACCCTGCGAGGCCGAAGAGCGACGTGCCGAAGGCCGTGCCCATGCCGGAAAGCGGCGCCCTGAGACCGGCCTGCAGGTCGTTGAACAGCGACGAGACGTCGGTCGAGCCGCTGAGGCCGGCGATGACCCCGGAGACCGCGCTGACGGTCTCCAGCAGGCCCCAGAACGTCCCGAGCAGGCCGAGGAAGATCAGCAGGCCGACGAGGTAGCGCGACAGGTCGCGCGACTCCTCGAGGCGAGACGAGATGCCGTCGAGCACCGCGCGCGTGGCCGTGGCGGAGAGCTGCAGCCTGCCGCTGCGCCGCTCGCCCAGCATCGCGACCATCGGCGACAGCAGGCGGATCCGGCGCAGCGTCGAGCCGGGTATGTGCGCCTCGGCCTGGAAGCCGCGTATCCACGCGACCTCCGGATAGAGGATCAGGACCTGGCGGATGTTCTCCGCCACGCCGAGCAGCAGCACGACGACGATGATCGAGTTCAGGATCGGGGCGTTGTGGAACGCCTGGATCAGCTGCTCGTGGAGGAACGCGACGACGCCGCCGACGGCGGCGAGGAAGAGCGCCATGCGCAGGAGGTAGCGGAACGGCCTCGTCATGGCGGCGCGGCCCTCAGCGACGCACGAGCGTCACGTCGACGCGGTCGGCCGGGCCGTCCTCCGGCTGGTTGCCGCGGGCGAAGACGTCCATGCGCGTAGAGGCCAGGCCCTGGTCGATCAGGTAGGAGCGCACGGCGAGCGCCCTGCTGAGGCTGAGCCGTCGCGAGCGGTTCGCGTCCTCGCCCGCTGCGAAGCCTTCGATGCGCAGGCGGCCATCCGGCGCGCGGCGCAATTGCTCGACGATGTCGCGCAGATCGTTGCGCAGCTCCGCTGGCGGCTCCGCGCTGTCCGCGGCGAAGGAGAGGCGCGCGGCGGGCTGGGCCGCGCGCGACGGGGGCAGGCTGGCGGCGAGCGGCGGCGCCGGCGGTGGCGGCGCGGCCGCGGGCAGGGCGGGCGCCGCTGGCGAGGGGGCTGCCGCGACAGCTGCTGCGCCGGCCGCCGCGGCGCCTGCCGCAGCAGCCGCGGGCGACCTCGCCGCCGCGGGGGAACTGGCTGCCGCGGGCGAGCTCGCCACCGCGGGTGTGCCTGCCGCCGCGGCTGCGCCGGCTGCGGCAGGTGCGCTGGCCGCCGCGGGCGCGGCCGGGCGGACCGGCAGCGAGGAGGCGACGCTCTGCGGCGGCGGCGTGGGCGAGACCGGCACGGGTGGCGCGACCGCGGGCGCCTGCTCGCCGAAGCTGGGGGGCGGGGCCGGGGCGCGGAATTCCTGGGCCGCCGCCGGCGGCGCGGAAGGGCGCGGCTGCGCCGCTGCCGCGGGCGGGCGTGGCGGGGGGGCGGCGCCGGCGACGGGCGCCGTGTCGGGCGGCGGAGGCAGCTGGCGCAAGGCGGGCGCGGCGGCGGCCGGCGCCGCCGGCGGCGCGGCCGCCGGGGCGGGAGCCGCCTGCGCTGGTGCGGCGGGGCTGCGGTTGGCCGCGCGCCGCTGCTGGCCTGCCGAGGATTGCTGGCGCTGCGGCGCGCGGCCCTGCAACTGGTCCACCACCGTCCAGTCGACCGTGACGCCGCTGCCGCGCTGGCGCAGGTGCTGCTGCGCCGACGCGCCGCCGGGCGCCAGGAGGAGCGCGGCAAGAATAATCGCCGTGCCGCCGAGGATCGCGGGACGCTGGGCCGCGGGGAGGGGGATCGCGCGAGGTTTCCGCATGTCGTCCGGCAGGTTAGCCACCCCATTGCGGTGCCACAATGGCCCTGCGCCCGGGGAGGGCCGGGGGCGAGACTAGGCTTCGGATCTTGGCGAATCCTTGGCGGCGGCGCGGAGGATCCGGCCGAGCGGGCCAAGGAAGTTGCCGTTCGTGGCGATGACGTTGCCTGTCCTGATCGCGTTCTGGCGACCGTCGATGTCCTCGACGAAGCCACCGGCCTCGCGGACCAGCAGGGCGCCCGCGGCGATGTCCCAGGGATTGAGCCCGTACTCGAAGAATCCGTCGAGGCGACCAGCCGCCACGTAGGCGAGGTCGAGCGCGGCCGCGCCCATGCGGCGCACGCCGGCGGTGCGCGCCATGACCGCGGCGAGCTGGCGCAGGTAGGACGGGTGGTCGCCACGCGTCTGGAAGGGGATCCCGGTGCCGACCAGCGCCTCGCCGAGATTCGCGCGCCCGGAGACGCGCAGGCGGCGATCGTTCAGGAACGCGCCATGGCCGCGCTCGGCCCAGTACATCTCGTCCTGCACGGGGTTGTAGACGAGGCCGGCGACGATGTCCCCGCCGCGCTCGAGCGCGACCGAGATGGCGAATTGCGGGATCGAGTGGAGGAAGTTGGTCGTGCCGTCGAGCGGGTCGATGATCCAGCGATGCACGCCGTCGCCGGCGACCTCGCCGCCTTCCTCCAGCAGGAAGCCGTAGCCCGGCCGCGCGCGCTGCAGTTCCTCGCGCAGCGTCTGCTCGGCGCGGCGGTCGGCGGCGGAGACGAAGTCGCCGGGACCCTTCACCGAGACCTGGAGGTTCTCGACCTCGCCAAAGTCGCGCACGAGGGCGCGTCCCGCCTTGCGGGCGGCGCGCTCAATGACGGTGAAGAGTGCGGAACGCGTTGCCATTCCGGCTCAGCGGGCCTTCGGCGCGGCGATGGCCTGCATCAGTCCTTCGCGCGCTCGAGGTAGGTGCGCTCCTCGATGTTGACCACGATGCGCGTGCCCGCCGCGATGAAGGGCGGGACCATGATCTTCGCGCCGTTGTCGAGCACGGCGGGCTTGTAGGAGGAGGAGGCGGTCTGGCCCTTCACCACGGCGTCGGCCTCGACCACGGTGCAGACCGTGCTCTGCGGCAGCGAGACGCCGACGACCTCGCCCTCGATCAGGTTCACGGTGCAGACCATGTTGTCGGTCAGGAAGTCCGCAGCGTCGCCGATGAGGTCGCGGTTGACCGTGGTCTGCTCGAAGCTCTCCTGGTCCATGAACGTGAAGGCGTCGCCGTCGCTGAAGAGGTACTGCATCTCCTTCTCGTCGGCGCGCAGTTGCTCGACGGTCTCGTCGGCGCGCAGCTTGATGTTGGTCTTGGTGCCGGTGCGCGCGTCGCGCATCTCCACCTGGTTGAAGGCGGAACCCTTCCCCGGGCTGACCACGTTGTGCTTCACGACGCGCCAGATCTTGCCGTCGTACTCGATGATGTTGCCGGCGCGCACGGCACTGCCGATGATTTTCATGGCTCTGTTTCTTCGGGTCTGGGGAAAAAGGCGCGCGGAACCTAACAGGGCGCCCCCGGCGCTTCAACCGATCCGCTGGCGCGACGGCGGTCAGGCCGGCAGCGCCTCCCAGCCCATGCGCGCGCGCCAGTCCAGCGGCAGGTTCCCGAAGCGCGACAGGCGCAGCTGCGACAGGTCGGCGAAGTCGCAATGCCCCTGCAGCACGATCTGCGCAAGCGCGCGGCCGGTCGCGGGCGAGAGGCCGAAGCCCACCGACGACATGCTCGCGAAGATGACGTTGGAGGGGTCGGCGAGCCGGTCGAGGATCGGCCTGCCGTCGGGCGTGTTCTCGACGACGCCTCCCCAGGATCGGATGACGCGAACATGCCCGAGGCGCGAGAAGAGCTCGGTGAGCCGCCGCGCGAGGCTCGCGACCACGGGCGTGTTGACAGCGCGCGGCGTCGCCTCGCCGTCGATGTCGAGCCATTCGTGCGGCCCGCCGCCATAGGCGAGGTTGCCGCGCAGCGTCTGGCGGCCATAGAGCCCGTTGCCATCGACGCCGCCATGCGCGATCGCGGGCAGCGGCTCGGTAACGATCATCTCGACGCGCGCGGGCGCGATCGGCACGCGATGGCCGAGCGGCGCCATCAGCGCGGCGCCATGCGGTCCTGCCGCGACCACGACGGCGTCGCAGCCGATCTCGCCCGCCGAGGTCTCGACCGCGACCGCGCGCCCGCCGCGCACGCATATCGCGCGCGCCGCCGTGTGCTGCATCACGCGCCCGCCATGGCGCTCGACGGCCCAGGCATAGGCCTGGCTCGTGCGCTGCGGGTTGGCGTGGCCGCCGCAATGCCAGAAGAACGCGCCGGCGACGTCGTCGCCGACCCACGGCACGAACTCGCGCAGCTGCGCGTGGTCTAGGCGCTCGATGCGGAACCCCTGGTCGGCGGCGATGCGCGACCCGGCCGCCAGCCTCTCGAGCTGGCCCGCGTCGAGTGCGATCCGGATCCGGTTGGGCCGCCACTCCGTCGGATGCCCGAGCAACTCGTCCATCATCGGCCAGAGGCGCTGCTCCTCGCGGAAGAGCGGCGAATAGGCGTGGCTGCAGCCGCCGCCGTTCCGGCCCGAGGCCTCCCAGCCGACGATGCCCTTCTCGACCACCGTGACGGCGTGGCCTCCGCGCGCGAGCCAGAAGGCGGTCGAGAGGCCCGTAACGCCCCCGCCGACGACGACGATCACTTGTCCGCACTCCCCGCGCCGAGCCGCGCGCCGATGAACTCCGCTCCCTCGGGCACGGGCTCCCAGTGCGGCAGCCATTGCCCCGCGATGCCGAACCAGCCCGTCCAGTTCGCCGCGACCTCGGGATCCTCCTCGAGCGCCGCCATCACCGACAGCGGCAGCGGCCGCAGCGGCGGGCGATGCGAGGCGAGGCCGACCCGCGCGCCATCGCGCGAGAGGATCGCGTGCACGCTCTCGCGGCATCGCCGGCCCTGGCACGCGCCCATGCCGGCGCGCGTCAGGCGCTTCACATGGTCCTGGTCGAGGCGCGGGATCGCACCGAGCCCGTCGCGCGGGCCGTCGGCGCCGAGATAGCGCGGCGGGCGAAGCGCGCGCAGGTCGCCGGCGCGGACCTCCTCGCAGGCGCAGACAAGCGCGTCGTCCGCGGCGGCCGCGCGCGCGATCCACTCCGCGCGCATGGCGGGACCGGTGCCGGCGGCGTCGCCGACGACGCGCAGGGCCACGACGCTCGTCGCGCCAACCGTGCCGAGCACGGGGACGAAGCCGCCGCGCGCGAGATCCCATGCGACGGCGCAACCCGCCTGGTCAGGAAGCTCCACCATCGGCACGGCGTCCACGGCGAGCACGACGGTGTCGCAGGCCACCTCGTGCTTGCCGTCGGCATCCTCCCACGCGATGCCCTCGACCTCGTCGCACCCGAGGATGCGCAGCGCCACGGGCGAGGCGACATGCGCGGCGAGCGCGATGCCCGCCGCGCGCGCGGCGCCCACCGCGCCGTCGGCGAGCGCGCCGCCGCCGACGACGGCGACGCGCCGGCCGGTGAAGGCGGCGTAGAGGCGCAGCGCGGCGTCGAAGCCGCGCGCGCCCATCACGCCGGGCAGCGTCCAGCCCTCGAATGGGATCGTGGCGTCGCGCGCGCCCGTCGCGATGGTGAGCCGATCGAAGGCGACGAGCCACGCCGCGCCCGCGTCGGCGAGGCCGAGGAGCGCGTGGGGCTGGGAACGGCTGGTCGCGCTGCGCGGGAAGCATCCCCACGCCGCCGTCGCCATCGCCACCTCGACGCCTTCCTCCATCGCCTCGAGCAGCGCCGGGCGCGCGGAGACGATGCGCTCCTCCATGCGCGCCGCGTTGCGCGTCGAGGCATCGAGCCTGCCGCCGAACAGATAGGGGATGTCCATGCCGAACAGTCCCGGATCGAGCGGGTGCTCGTCGACGAGGAGCGTGCGCTCGCCCGCGGCCGCGGCGGCGCGCGCGGCCGCGATGCCGGCTTCGCCAGCGCCGACGACGACATGGTCGTAGCGCCCGCGCGTCGCGAAGACCTTGCCGGCGATGGAGGTGGGGTCCGACGGCTGCATCGCCGCAGGTTAGGCGCGGCCCCGCGCCTTGTCATGCGCGCGATGCCGGCGGGGTTCAGCCGGGGCGCGGCGCGCGCGCGATTGCGTCGAGCAGGCCGCGCAGCGCCTGTTCCGGACCCTCGGGCGCGTTCCATGCCGCGCGGCCGAACTCGAGGAATTCCGCGCCGGTCGACGCCCAGGCGCCGGTGGCGTCGAGATCGATGCCGCCCGAGACGATGCACGGCACGACCATGGCGCTGGCCCAGTCGGCGACCGTCTCGCGGGAGACGGCGTGCGCGCCGCGGGCCGGGCCGAACGCGACGTAGTCCGCGCCGGCCTCCGCCGCGACCATCGCGTCGTCGTAGGAGCCGCCGCATGCGGCTCCCACGCTGCCTGCCTCGCCGAAGGCGGCGCGCGCCGCCGCGACGCGATCCGCGGGCACATGCACGCCGTCCAGCCCGAGGCGCCGCGCGAGCGCCGCGTCGCCGTCGAGCAGCAGGGCGATGTCGGCGCGATGCGTGACGCGCACCAGCGCATCGGCCGCGCGCGCGACGTCGTCGTCGCCGGCGCCCGGCATGCGCAGGCGCAGCGACGCGACGTCGCCCGCGTCGAGCACGCGCGCGAGCAGGAACGTGAACGCCGTCGGCTCGAAGGCCGGCGGCGTCACGAGGCAGATGCGGCAGCCGGGCGTGCCGCTCATGCCTTGCCGAGATAGATCTCGGTCAGCTTGCCGAGCAGCTCCAGCGCCTTGTCGCGCGGGCGCTGGAAGGTGTTGCGGCCGATGATCGAGCCGTTGCCGCCGCCCTGGTGGATGGCCTTCGCCTCGGCGCAGATGCCCTCGTCGCCCTTCGCCTCGCCGCCGGAGAAGACGACGATGCGGCGGCCGTTGAAGCAGCTTTGCACGACATGCGCGATGCGCTTGTCGAGCGACGAGATGTCGATCTTCTGCGCCTCGTAGACCTTCTTGGCGGCGTCCTGGTAGAGCGCCTGCGCGGGCGGCTTCACCTTGATGACGTGCGCGCCGAGCAGCGCCGCCATGTGCGCGGCGTAGGCGCAGACGTCCATCGCGGTCTCGCCCTCCTTGGTGAGGTCGCCGCCGCGCGGGTAGCTCCACATGACGACGGCGAGGCCGTGGCTCTTGGCCTCCAGCGCCATCTCGCGGATCTCCTCCATCATCTCGAACTGGTCGTCGGAGCCCGGGTAGATCGTGAACCCGATCGCCGCGCAGCCGAGGCGCAGCGCGTCCTTCACCGAGGCGGTGACGGCCTGGTCCTTCGGGCGCGCGAGCGAGTTGGAGGAGTTGACCTTGATGATCGTCGGGATCGCGCCGGCGAAGCTGTCGGCGCCCGCCTCGATCATGCCGAGCGGCGCGGCGTAGGCGTTGAGCCCGGCGTCGACCGCGAGCTGGAAATGGTAGTGCGGGTCGTAGGCCTCGGGGTTCGGGGCGAAGCTGCGCGCCGGGCCGTGCTCGAAGCCCTGGTCGACCGGCAGGATGATCATGCGGCCGGTGCCGCCGAGCTTCCCGTGCATCAGGATGCGGGCGAGGTTGGCCTTCGTGCCCGGGTTGTCGCTCTCGTAGTTGTCGAGGATACGCTTGACCTTCTGGCTGATGCGCATGGCGCTCTCTCTCCCAAGGAATTCGACGCGCGTCTTCTAGGAGAAGCCGCGCCGAGGCGCAACGCCCGCGCGCCGGCTCAGCGCGACCTCGCCTTCGCCGCCAGCCATGCGCAGCCCGCCCCCGCGCCCAGCGTGGCGAGTCCGCAGGTGCCGACGAGCGCGGGCATCGTCCAGCCGCGCGCGAGCAGCGCGGCGCAGAGCAGGGCGAGGCCCGCCATGGCCGCGGCGTTGGCTACGTTGTTGGCCGCGATGATCCGTGCGCGCTCGCCTGGCGCGCAGCGGCGCTGCAGCGAGGCGTAGAGTGGCAGCGAGAAGGCGCCGCCGGCTACCGACAGGCCCAGGAGGTCGGCGAGCAGGCGCCACTTGCCATCCGCGAAGAGCCAGAGGTCGATGGCGAAGGCCGCCATGGTGACCACCGCCGGCGCGACGAGGCGCAACGGCTCCTCGTTGCGCGCCATGCGCGCCGCGAGAATGGAGCCAGCGCCGATGCCGATGGCGAAGGTCGCGAGCATGGCCGTCACGGTCGTCTCGTCTCCGCCGACCCCGCGCGCGAGCACCGGCAGGCCGGAGACGATCGTCGCGCCGAAGGCCCAGAACCAGGACAGGGCGAGGATCGCGCCCAGTTGAACGCGGTCGGAGGCCGCGATGCGCAGCACGCCCAGCGTGTCGGCGACGATGCGCGGGCGCGGCGCGGCGTCGGGCGCGGACGGCGGCGCCGGCGGGATGCGCCAGGCCGCCATCGCGCCCGCGAGCGCCGCGGCGAGGCCGATCGCGGCGATCGCCGCCACGCCGCCCGGCGCGAGGACCAGCGCGGAGCCGAGCACCGTGCCCAGCAGGATCGCGAGGAAGGTCCCGGCCTCGACGAGCGCGTTGCCGCGCACGAGTTCGCCCGGCGGAAGATGCTGCGGCAGCAGCGCGTACTTCACCGGGCCGAAGACGGTGGAGTGGAGGCCGAGCAGGAACAGGCTCGCCAGCAGCAGCGCGACGCTCTCCAGCGCAAGGCCCGCCGCGCCGGCCGCGACGACCGGGATCTCCGCCAGCTTCGTCCAGCGCGCCACGCGCGCCTTGTCGATGCGGTCGGCGAGCGTGCCCGACGCGCCGGAAAACAGCAGGAACGGCGCGATGAAGACGGCGCCGGCGAGCATCGCGAGCATGCCGGCCTCTGCCGCTGATCCCGATGCGAGGCGCCAGGCGGCGAGGACGCCGAAGGCGCTCTTCACGAGGTTGTCGTTGAAGGCGCCGAGGAACTGGGCCGCGAAGAGCGGGGCGAAGCGGCGCGCGAGGAGCATCGGCCGCGTATCGTCATCCATGCGCCGGCCTCCTCCTGCTC
>VGDA01000052.1 GCA_016869915.1 Alphaproteobacteria bacterium | reverse complement strand
CATCGCGGCGTAGTCGGTGGTGTAGAAATTCGGCGTCAGGACGGTGCTCTGCCGCGCGCGCGCGGTCGATTCGTTCAGCGCCGGATCGGCTGCGACGTCGGTCATCGTCTATCTCCTGCAGGCGCGCCGTCCGTGCGCGGCAGCAGCCGCGCGAACGCTTCGCGGTTGGTCGGGCCGAAGGCGCGCAGGTCGACATGCCTGCCGGTCGCCGGATCGTCGAGCACCAGGCGACCATCCGGCCACATCGCCAGCCGGAACGGGGTTTCGGGTCCGAGGTCCAGTTTCTTCCTGTCGCGGACCAGGCCGCGCAGCGTCGCGCGGGCGAATCCGTCCTCGCCTGGAGCGAGGCGGGCGAAGACCAGCTCGTCCGCCGGATCTATGACGTCGATGCCGCCGTCGGGCCGGTCGACGAAGCGCATCTCGCGCAGCGCCGTCGGCGGGTTGCCGGACGCGGCGTTCGGCAGATCGCTGTCGAGGCCGAGATGGCGCCCGAGCCCCGCTCCGATCACGGATGCCGCGAGCATTGCCGCCGCCGCGATCAGCAGCGGGCGGGGGATCGCGGAGTCGGCGTGGCGAAGCGGTTCGGCGGTCATGCGGTGCTCGGGGCGAGGGTCCGGACCGGTCGTGGCGCGGTCGCCGGCAGATCCGTCGCGGTGCCGTGGGTCGGCGGGGCGCCGAGCGCGCGGCCGAGCATCGCCGAGACGACGGCCACGTCGTGCAGGCACCGGAGCACGGGTTCGGGCCGTGCCATGTGCCAGCTGCGCGTATGCGGCCACAGCACGAGATACGCGATCCTTTCGCCGGGCCTGAGCTTGAGGGCGATCTCGCCGGTGCCCCCGGGCGTGGCGCGCATCGCGGCGGCGTCGATCCGCGAGAAGGGAAGGTTCACGGAGATCGGAAGGGCGATCCCGACCCGCAGCACGAAGCGCTTGTCCGTCATCGTGTAGACGGTCGTGCGCGCCACCAGTTCCGCATAGCCGCGAACGAGGCCGAGCGCCACGAGCGACAGCGCCGCGCCGACGGCGGCCGCCGAGGAGACCTCGAGCAGCGATGCGCCGTCGAGCGCGGTCGACACCACAACCCAGGCCACGAGGGCGATGAAGTAGCCGGTAAGATGCGCGAGCTTGAGGAAGCGGAAGGCGAAGTCGCTCGCGTCCGGGCTCCCCTGCCAGAGGATCCGCTCTCCCGGCGGCAGCCGCCTGGGGAGCCCGCGGACGGGCTCGAAGTCGAAATCGTCGTGGCTCACAGCAGCGGCTCCGAGCGCGACGGCGTGGCGTAGAGCGTTCCCGCGCCGTAGTAGGCCATCACCTTCTCCTCCTCGAGCATGGTGACGGAATCCTTCGACCTGATCGCGGGCACGCCGGCGAAATGGGCGCCCAGGATCGAGGCGACCTTCACCTGTCGCGCCTTCGGATCTACGCGGGAGAAGTTCACCGGCAGGAGCACCGTGCGACCGCCGACATCGACCTCCAGATAGCGGAACAGCACCTCCGAGCGGTCCACCCATGCATCGACCACCGTGCCGCCCTTCGCGCCGTCTGCGCCGACCACGGCGAAACCGCGCGGATCGGGATCCTCGGCCGCGACGGAGAACTCGCTATCCACGCGCAACGGCACGATCTTGACCCGGCCGTCGGCCGTCATGTCGGGCTTGTCGGGACGACGCGCCCATGAGCCAGGACCGACGCCCGCCGTCATCGGATCGCCGTTCGGCTCGATGGGCGCCCCGGGGAACGCGGCGACGGGCGTCCCGTTGACGACCTCGGGCGCCTCCTCGCGGGGGGCCTGGACGGTCGAGCCGTCATGAAGCAGGTAGGTCTTGGGCCTCGGGACCGGCGGGAAGCCCTGCACGGTCACGAACGCAGACCGTTCCGACTCGAGCGGATAGCCTTCGCGCTTGTTCTCGCGGTGCAGGTAGTAGATGAGCGCCGCGAAGAACGCCCAGAACACGTATAGCGCGACCTGCGCCACGTCCAAGTAGCTTCCCAGGGATCCCTTTTCCATGTCTTCCTCCTTGCGCCCGGATCAGCCAGGGAACTGGGCCATTCCAAAGCGCGTCGAATTGCGGTCCCCTGCGCGCCGCGAATGGGCCGCGAGCGGTCCAAGGATCGCCAGCGTCGCGAAGAGCAGCAGGATTTCCAGGTGATATACGAACGTGTAGCCGGCGAGCGCGCCGGCGACGGACGAGACAGCGTCGGCGATGACGCCACCTGCCGCGATGGCTACGCCGGCGGCGGTGGCCTGCACGGCGCCCCAGGCGCCGAGCGCGATGCCCAGGTCGTCTGCCGTACCTAGTTCCATCGCCGCGGACAGCGTCGCGAGCATGAACAGCCCGCCGCCGAAGCCGATCCCGCCGACGCCGCACCGGAACAGCAAGACCGACTCGACCGGCGCCGACAGCACAACGGCGCAGAACGACACGATGCCGGCGAGCACGCCGATCGCCGCCAGCCGCGGCGCGTCGAAGCTTCGCTCGAGCAGGCGCGCGGCGACGAAGAACGCCGCGAGCGCGCCGATCGCCGCGAGGGCCGTCAGCTGGGTGGTCGCCCCGACCGAGAGGCCCAGCACCTGGCCGCCATAGGGCTCCAGGAGGATGTCCTGCATGCCGAAGCCGAGGGTTCCCGCGCCGCTCGCCACCAGCAGCCGCCGAGCGCCCGGCCGCCGCGCGAGGTTGGTCCAGGTCTCGGCGAAGGCGGGGCGGATGCGGTCGTGGCGCGTCCGCGTGGGGTCGCGCGGTTCCTGCTTCCACAGCGCCACGACGTTCAGCAGCAGCGTCGCCACGGCCGCGCCCTGGACGACCTGGATGAGGCGAAGCGGATCGAAGTCGCCGAGCAGGCGGCCGAACAGGAAGCCGCTCGCCACGGTGCCGACCAGCAGCATCATGTAGAGCGCCGCGATCACGCGCGGCCGCTTCGCCTGCGGCGCGAGATCGCCGGCGAGCGCCAGCCCTGCCGTCTGAGCGGTCGCGACGCCAGTGCCCACGAGCAGGAAGGCGAGCGCGGCGCCCGCATGCCCGACCCACGCGGGTCCGGCCCCGGAACCCGACATCAGCAGCAGCGCGAAAGGCATGATGGCGAAGCCGCCGAACTGCAGCAGCGTGCCCATCCAGATGAAGGGAACGCGACGCCACCCGAGATAGGAACGATAGGTGTCGGAACGGTGGCCGATCAGGGCGCGGAACGGTGCCACGACGACCGGCAGCGCCACCATCGTCGCGACGATCGCGGCGGACATCCCGAACTCGACGATCATCACGCGATTGAGCGTTCCGTTGAGAAGGACCAGCGCCATGCCCGCAGAGATCTGGAACAGCGACAGCCGCAGGAGCCGCCCGATCGGCAGGTCCGCGCTCGCCGCGTCGGCGAAAGGCAGGAAGCGCGGGCCGACCGCCATCCAGATCCCGGACATGCGCGCCGACATCCTCGTCATCCGCCGACGAGCTCCAGCGCCTGGGACTGGTAGAACCCGCTCGCCACATGCGTCGTGCGCCCCGGGGCCCAGCGCGCCAGCGCGGGTTCGCGCCCGAGCGCGGCATGCAGCGTCGCGGGCTTCACCGGCTCGATCGCCGGGGCGCGGTCGCCGCGCGGGAACAGGCGGCCGATCGCATGCATCGCCGCCAGCGCGTTCGTGCGGGGCGCGAAGGTGAAGGCGATCGATCCCGCGCAGCTTCCCGCGAAGGCGCCGAGCACGCGCACCGCGTCCTCGAGCCGGTAGTGGATCAGCGAGTCCATGGCCACGACGTAGTCGAAGGGGCCGAACGCCGCCGCTTCGTACATGTCGCCCACCAGGAACTCGACGCGCCCCGCGCCGAGATCGGCGGGCGAGCGTTCGCGGGCGAGGGTCACCAGCGTCGGCGAGAGGTCGACGGCGACCACGTGCGCGCCCCGCCGCGCGGCATCGACGGCGAAGGCGCCGGTGCCGCACCCAGCGTCGAGAACGCGCGCGCCGCGCAGGTCGGCCGGCAGCCAGTCGAGGAGGGTGGACCGCATCCGGTCGCGCCCCGCGCGGACCGTGGCGCGGATCCGCCCGACCGGCGCATCCGAGGTCAGGCGCGTCCAAGCCTGGACGGCGGTGCGGTCGAAGTAGGTCTCGACGCGCGAGCGCTGCTCGCGATAGCTGGCGGTCTGCATCAGTCGTACCCCAGCAGGTCGAAGATCTCGCGGTCCTTGAGCGATCGCGCGGGGAGTGGCTCCACGCCCTTCCACAGGGTTTCCGCGAGTTCGATGTAGCCGTCGAGGACACGGTCCAGCTCGGGCGAGCGGTCCATCTCGAACAGCGTCGCCTTCTTGAGCCGGCTGCGCCGGATCGCATCGAGATCGGGGAAATGCGCCAGCGTGCGCATGCCGGAGGCCGCGTTGTAGCGTTCGATCTGGTCGACCGCGGCGCTGCGATTGGCGATGACCCCGCCGAGCCGGACGTCGTAGTTCTTCGCCTTCGCGCCGATCGCGGCGACGATCCGGTTCATCGCGAAGATCGAGTCGAAGTCGTTCGCCGCGACGATGATGCCGCGGTCCGCGTGCTGCAAGGGCGACGCGAAGCCGCCGCACACCACGTCGCCCAGGACGTCGAAGACGACGACGTCGGTGTCGTCGAGCAGCCGGTGCTCCTTGAGCAGCTTGACCGTCTGGCCCACGACATAGCCGCCGCAGCCCGTTCCGGCGGGCGGACCGCCCGCCTCGACGCACATCACGCCGTTGTAGCCCTCGAAGACGAAGTCCTCGAGGCGCAGTTCCTCGGCGTGGAAATTCACGCTTTCCAGCACGTCGATGACCGTCGGCATCAGCCGCTTCGTCAGCGTGAAGGTCGAGTCGTGCTTGGGATCGCAGCCGATCTGCAGGACGCGCTTGCCGATCTTCGAGAAGGCGACGGAAAGATTGGAGGAGGTGGTGCTCTTTCCGATGCCGCCCTTGCCGTAGACCGCGAACACCTTCGCGCCGTCGATCTTCATCGAGTCGTCCTGATGGACCTGCAGGGATCCCTCGCCGTCTCCCCGCCCGACACGCGGTCTCGTTGGGGTCAAAACCGTCATGCGGCAACTCCTCCCGTAACGCCTTCGAGTCTTTCCTCGAGTTCGTCGCCCGCGCGGCGCAGCGCATCGAGCGTCTCGCTGTCGGCCTGCCAGAAGCGGCGCTGCTCGGCCTCGAGCAGGCGGCTCGCGAGCTTCGCCGACGCCGCAGGATTGAGGGCGGCGAGCCGTTCGCGCATGGCCGGATCCAGCACGAAGGTCTCCGTCACCCGACGATAGACCCACGGCGGAACCTTGCCGGTCGTCGCCGACCAGCCCATCGCGTTGGTGACGTGCTCGTCGATCTGGCGCGCGCCCTCGTAGCCGTGCTCGAGCATGCTTTCGTACCAGGCAGGATTGAGGATCCGCGTGCGCGCCTCGAGGGCGACCTGCTCTCCGAGCGTGCGGATCGTGCCCTCGCCGCGGGTCTGGTCGCCGATGTAGACGGCCGGCGCCGATCCGCCGCGGGCGCGCTCGGCGGCCTTGCTGATCCCGCCCAGCGTGTCGAAGTAGTGCGAGATCGTCGTGATGCTCAATTCGGCCGAGTCCAGGTTCTGGAACGCCGCGCCGACATCGGCGAGCGCGCGCGTCATGAGCGCCGGGCTCGCGATGGTCCGGCCATCGGGCGCGTAGGCGAAGCTCTTGCGCCGCACGAAGGTGTCGCCGAGCTCGTCGGCGTCCTGCCACGCGCCGTTGTCGACGAGCAGGTTGATGTTCGAGCCATAGACGCCCTCCGCATTGCCGAACACCCGCAGGGCGGCGGTTGCGAGGTCGCAGCCGGTCTCTCGGACATAGGCGAGCGCGTGCTTGCGCACGAAGTTGAGTTCCTCCGGCTCGTCGGCGGAGGCGGCGAGCCAAGCGGCTTCGGCCAGCATCCTGGATTGCAGCGGCAGCAGGTCGCGGAAGATCCCGGACAGCGTGATCACGACGTCTACCCGCGGGCCTTCGATCTCGCCGAGCGGCAGGAGGCGCGCGCCGGTCAGGCGGCCGTAGGAATCGAAGCGCGGCACGGCTCCCATCAGGGCCATGGCCTGGGCGATCGGCGCGCCCTCGCTCTTCAGGTTGTCGGTGCCCCACAGCACGATCGCGACGGACTCGGGGACGGTGCCGGTCTCGGCGACATGGCGCTCGAGCAGCCGGCGTGCCTGGCGCGTCCCGCGGCTCACCGCGAAGGCGCTGGGGATCCGGAACGGATCGAAGCCATGCATGTTGCGGCCGGTCGGGAGGATGTCCGGGTTGGTGAGCAGGTCGCCGCCGGCGACGGGCCGCACGTAGCGACCTGCCAGCGCCTTGAGCAGCCCGTCCATCTCGCGGTTGTCCGCGAGCAGCCGGTCGATCCGCGCTATCTCGGCGAAGCGTTCGGCAGACCGGTCGCGATCCGGGATCGGCTCGCCGTGCACGAGGGCCTCGATCGCCGCGCGCGAAGGCCCTCCGGGCGCCGCATCGGCCAGCACGACCAGCGTCTCGATCCGCTTGTCGGCGTCGGGAGGAGAGCCGAAGACGTGCAGGCCCTGGGGAATGAGAGTGGACTCGAGCTCGTCCAGCGCCGCCGTCAGGGAGGCGATCTCGGCTTCGCCTGCGTCGCGCCATTGCGGCTCGGCGGCCGCGAGGTCGATGGCAGCGGCCTGCGCCTGGATCATGCCCGCGAGATCGGCCCGCTCGGCGGCGTTCTCCGGCGGCAGGGCGCGCCAGCGACCGATCGAGTTCCGCAACGCCGCGAGCTCGCGGTACAGACCGGCATGCGAGAGCGGCGGCGTCATGTAGGTCACCAGCGTCGCGCCGGAGCGACGCTTCGCGACGGTCCCCTCGGACGGGTTGTTGGCCGCGTAGAGATAGACATGGGGCAGGTCGCCGGTGAGCCGGCTCGGCCAGCAGGCGCCAGACATGCCGGTCTGCTTGCCCGGCATGAACTCGAGCGCCCCGTGGGTCCCGAAATGCAGCAGCGCGGACGCGCCAAAATCCTCCCGGATCCAGCGATAGAACGCCGCGAAGGCATGGGTCGGCGCGCGCCCCTTCTCGAACATCAGCCGCATCGGATCGCCTTCGTGTCCGAAGCCGGGCTGCAGGCCGACGAAAAGGTTCCCGAAGCGCTCGCCGAGGACGAACAACGACCGGCCGTCGGTCAGGTGCTTGCCCGGGGCCGGGCCCCAGACCGTCTCGATCTCGTCCAGCCAGGTCTCGCGGCGCACGTGGTCGTCGACGGCGATGCGCGCGTGGACATTTGCGATCGAACCGTGGCGCTGGGCATTTCCCTCGAGCAGGCGACGCCGCAGCGCATGCGCGGTCTCCGGCACCTCGACCGCGTAGCCTTCGCGCGCCAGCGCCTTCATCGTGCGATGGAGCGACTCGAAGACCGAAAGATGCGCCGCCGTCCCAGCGTTTCCGGCGTTGGGCGGGAAATTGAAGAGCACCACCGCGACCTTTCGATCGGCAGCGCGCGCGCGCCGCAGGTCGACGAGCTTGCGCACGCGCGCCGCCAGCGTGGCGGTGCGCTCCTTGCACGCACGCATCTCCATCCCGGCACCGTGCTCCGGGAAGACGCATGCCTCCGCGCAACCGCGACAGGGCTTGCCCGAGCCGGTCGACCGGCCGCCGAAGATCTGCGGGCCGCCGGCGCCGTCGAGTTCGGGAAGGGCGACCATGATCGTGCTTTCGACCGGCATCAGGCCGCGGGCCGATGCCGCCCATTCCTCCAGCGTCTGGAACTCCAGCGGATGGGCGGTCACGTAGGGAACGTCGAGCCTCGCGAGCATCTCCTCCGCCGCCCGCGAATCGTTGTAGGCGGGCCCGCCGACCAGCGAGAAACCGGTCAGCGACACGACCGCGTCGACGGATGGACGCCCGTCGCGCATGAAGAACTTCTCGATCGCCGGCCGCGCGTCGAGGCCGGCGGCGAAGACTGGCACCGTGCGCAGGCCGCGCGCTTCGAGCGCCGCGATCGCGCCGTCGTAGTGCGCGGCGTTCCCCGCGAGCAGGTAGGAGCGCATGACCAGCACGCCGACCGTCCCGGCGGCCGCGGCTGGCCCGGCCGGCAGGCGATCGGCCTGGTCCGAGATCCGGCCAGCCATCTTCGGGTGGTATACGCCGATATCCGGATACTCGGCCGGAGCGGCGGCCTTGACGGCCATGCGCAGCCCCTTGCGCGCCCCGTCGGCGTAGCGCTCGACGAGCATCCGGATGAGGTCGGCGAAATTCTCGCGCGAGCCCGCCAGCCAGTATTGCAGCGCGAGGAAATAGGCACGCAGGTCCTGTGCCGTCCCGGGGATGAAGCGCAGCAGCTTGGGCAGCCGACGCAGCATGCTCATCTGGCGCTGGCCGCTGCTCTCGCCGTTGGAGCTCTTCGCCCCGCGCAGCCGCTTCAGCCAGCCGATGACGCCGAGCGCCTCCGCCGACATGTTGAAGCGGCCCATGCGGGTAAGCTTGACGACCTCGCCCGCCGACATGCAGCAGACGATGGCGTCGCACGAATCCCGCCGCGCCTTCAGGTCGTCGAAGACGGCGCGGACATGCTCGTCGAGGAACAGCATCGTCGCGACGATGATGTCGGCGCGCGCGATGTCGGCCTTGCAGCGCGCGAGACGCTCGGCGTCCGATCCCCAGCGATCGGCCGCATGGACGGCGAGCTCGAGCCCCGGCAACTCCTTGCGCAGCGCGGCGCCCGCAGCCATCGCCGCACCGGTCAGATGGCTGTCCATCGTGACCAGGACGACGCGGACCGGCGTGGCGTCAGCGGGAGAAATGCGCCTTGGCATCGTAGAGCGTTTCCACGGTTATCGGTGCCACGCCGCGCTCGGCGGCGAATCTCTCGCAGTTGCGCCGCGCCTTGCCGCGCACGAAGAAGGGGATCTTCTTCAACTCGCTTTCCGCCTCGGCCGTCCAGGCAGGCGCGGCTGCGGCGGCGAGGTCCCGCACCGAGGCTGCAGCGGCCGGCAGGACCGGCGTCGACGCGACCCCGGCCGGCGCGCCGAGATGCGAGGGGGCGGCATCGCCGTGGAACTCGAAATCGTCCCGGAACATCGCGAGCAGATGTTCCTCGAGGCCCATCGTCAGGGGATGGATCCACGTGTCGAACAGCACGTTCGCGCCTTCGACCCCCATCTGCGGCGCATAGCGCGCGGGAAAATCCTGTACATGCACTGGCGCGGAGATCACAGCGCAGGGGACGCCCAGACGCTTCGCGATGTGGCGCTCCATCTGCGTGCCCAGCACGAGCTCGGGCTGGGCTTCGGCGATGGCCTGCTCGACCTCGAGATAGTCGTCGGTGATTAGCGCCTGGATCCCATATCGCTCGGCGGCTGCCCGGACCTCGCGGGCGAACTCGCGCGAATAGGTGCCGAGGCCCACGACGTCGAACCCGATCTCCTCGGCGGCGACGCGGGCGGCGGCCAGGGCGTGCGTGGCGTCGCCGAAGACGAACACGCGCTTGCCCGTCAGGTAGTTCGAATCGACCGAACGCGCGTACCAGTCTGCACGCGGGACCAACTGCCTCGACGGCGCGGCGACTTGCGCGAGCGCGCAGACTTCCTCGACGAATTCGCGGGTGGCGCGTGCGCCGATCGGGATCGCGCGCGTGTAGGGCTGCCCGAAGGTCTTCTCGAGATACTTCGCCGCCGGCAGCGCGATCTCGGGATAGAGCACGACGTTGAAGTCGGCGTCGCCGAGCCGCGCAATGTCGTCGGGAGAGGCCCCGGCCGGCGCGCCGACATTGACCGTGATCCCAAGCGACTCGATCAACCGACGGATCTCGACCGCGTCGTCGCGGTTGCGGAAGCCCAGCGACGTCGCGCCGAGGAGATTGCATGCGCGCGACTTGGTGCCGCGCGGTCGCGCCGGACCCGCCAGCGCGCGCACGATGCGGTAGAAAGTCTCCGCAGCGCCCCAGTTCTCCTTCTTGCTGTACGACGGAAGCTCGAGCGGAATGGTCGGGACATCGAGCCCGAGCGTCCGCGCGAGGCCGCCCGGATCGTCCTGAAGCAGTTCGGCGGTGCAGGATGCGCCGACCAGCATCGCCTTCGGCGCGAAGCGGGTGCGCGCGCCAGCGACCGCGCGCTTGAACAACTCGGCCGTGTCGCCGCCCAGGTCGCGCGCCTGGAACGTCGTGTAGGTGACGGGCGGCCGCCGTTCGTTGCGCTCGATCATCGTGAACAGCAGGTCCGCGTAGGTGTCGCCCTGCGGCGCGTGCAGCACGAAATGGACGTCGCGCATCGACGCCGCGACGCGCATCGCGCCGACATGCGGCGGGCCTTCATATGTCCAGAGCGTCAGTTCCACGGCCTCAGGCCGCCAGCCGCCTGCGACGCGCGAGCGGGCGCCGGAAGAGCTCCGCCAGGTCCGCGGCCTGCTCGTATCCCTGGATCGGCGAGAACAGCAGCTCGATCGACCATTTCGTCGCGAATCCCTCCGCCTCGAGGGGATTCGCCAGCCCAAGCCCGCACACGGTGAGGTCCGGCCTGAGGGCGCGCGCCCGGTCGAGGCCGGCCTCGACGTCCTGGCTTTCCACGGGCGTCACGTCCCCCGGCAGCAGCGCCAGTTCCTCGGCCATCAGCCCGCGGTGCAGATAGGGCGTACCCACCTCCAGCGGCTTCATCCCGAGTTCCCGTGCGAGGAACCTGGCAAGCGGGACCTCGAGCTGCGAATCGGGGAAGAAGAAGACGCTCTTGCCGGCGAGTTCGGCGGACTTCGCGGCGAGCGCGGACTCGGCGCGAGCGCGGTCGGGCGCAACGGCGGCATCGACCGCCGCGGCCGGGATTCCCCATGCGGCGCCGGCAGCACGCAGCCACATCGTCGTTCCCTCTGCTCCGAGCGGGAACGGCGCGGCTATCCGCCTGGCGCCGCGGCGTTCGAGCGCCATGGTCGTGTCGCCCAGGAACGGCTGCGCCAGCAGGAAGCGCGTGCTCGCCCCGATCGCCGGCAATTCGCCGGCCCTGCGCGGCGGCAGGAAGGCGACGGGTCCCACCCCGATGCGATCCAGCAGGCGTCGCATCTGGTCTTCGACGATTTCCGCCAGCGCGCCGACGACCAGAAGACCAGGCTGCGCGGAAGCCGGCATTTCCGGGACCAGCGCGGCGAGGCACGCGTCCTCGCCCTGCGTGAAGGTCGTCTCGATGCCGCTGCCCGAGTAGCTCAGCACGCGCACGCGAGGCGCATGGACGCGTCCGAGCCGCTGCGCCGCGCGCGACAGGTCCAGCTTGATCACTTCCGACGGGCAGGATCCCACGAGGAAGAGAAGACGGATCTCGGGGCGGCGTTCCAGCAGGCGGCCGACGATCCGGTCGAGTTCCTCGTTGGCGTCGGCGAGCCCGGCCAGGTCGCGCTCGCCGAGGATCGCCGTCGCGAATCGCGGCTCGGCGAAGATCATGACGCCTGCCGCGGACTGGAGCAGATGCGCGCAGGTGCGGGAACCGACGACGAGGAAGAACGCATCCTGGATCTTGCGATGCAGCCAGACGATGCCGGTCAGACCGCAGAAGACTTCCCGCTGGCCACGCTCGGCCGGAACCGGAGCGGCTGCGCAGGCGGCCGCTTCGACTTCCGCAGAGGCGCCAGCGTCGTTCATCGCGCGAGGCCGGGAATGTTCGCCCCGACGCGCGGCCACCGCGACTCCAGTCGCGCCTCGCGCAGTTTCAGCAGGAACTGCGTCGCGTTGATCGCGTAGGCCGCATAGGCAGCGAGCGCGAGCAGCATCTGTTCCTGCTGGGTCCCGAACCCGAGGAAAAGCGCGGCGAGATAGGCCGAGTGCAGCGCGAGCACGAGGATGCTGAACACGTCTTCCCAGAAGAAGGCCGGCGCGAACAGGTAGCGACCGAACACGACCTTCTCCCAGATCGCGCCAGTGACCATGATCGCGTAGAGGGCGCCCGTCTTCACGACGACGGACGCCGCGGCCGCCGAGTGGCCATCGCCCGTCGCAAGGAACCGGAGCACCAGCACGAGGCTGACGAGGAAGACCACGAATTGCAGCGGCGCGAGCACGCCCTGGACCAGCGTCCATGGGGTCGCGTCGCGGCGCCTGCGTTCCTCTGGCGTGTAGAGCGGCGGGCGCCGGCCCGCTGTCGTCGGGGCGGCTGCGCGTCCCGACACGGTCGACCATGGACAGCAATCGAAGCGATCCGCGATCCGATCAACGATCAGGCGTCCGATCATGGCATATGTCTCCTGGGAATCGCGCGCGACGCGCGGCCGGACCCTTGCAGGTCCCGTATCGACGTCGGAAGGGTATGCATCGATGTGCTCCCTCTTGCCGAGTTCGCGCCGCGGAAGGGCGGCGCCGGGCGCCCAGTAGGGTGTAAGTCTTACTGAACGTCAATGAAACTTGACACATGGCGCGCGACGCGAGCAAGTTTTATTTGGCGAGCGCGGGGCACGCCTGCCGTCGCGCGAGCGAGGCCATGCGGCTGCGTCTCGCTCTGGGGATATGCGATGCGGCGGGCGATCTCGATGCACGGCACGTTGGAACAAGGTTCATGTCGGGTTCCGGGTCTCCGAGGAAACGCGCGGCGATGCTGACGGACAAGGACGCACTGCGGCTGGCCGCGGGTGCATGCGACCTCACTCTCGTCGTCGACCGCACCGGGACGATCCGCGAAGTGGCCGGGGGCAACCCCGAGCTGCTGGCTGCCCTCGGGGCGGGCGGGCGATTTGCCGGCAAGAAATGGATAGACCTCGTCGTCCCGGATGGCCGGCCAAAGATCGCGGCGCTGCTTGCCGATGCCGAGGAATGCAAGGCCGGCAAGCCCGCGAGATGGCGCCACGTGAACTACGCCCCGCGCAGGCGCGGCCCCGACATCCCCGTCCTCCACGCCGCGGTGCCGCTGCACGCCGGCGGACCGATCGTCGTGTTCGGCCGGGATCTGCGCACCGCCGCCGCGCTGCAGCAGC
>VGDA01000051.1 GCA_016869915.1 Alphaproteobacteria bacterium | reverse complement strand
GTCACCGGCAGGCCGCTGCCGCCGATGTCCGTGCGCCTGTCGCCCTGGGGCATCTACGACGTGTTCGAGGCCGCGGATGGCGAGCAGGTCTTCTTCTCCGTCGTCTCGGACACGCAATGGGCGGCGTTCTGCGGCGCGGTCGGCTGGCAGGACCGCCTCGCCGACCCGACGCTGCGCACCAACGCCCAGCGCGCCGCCGCGCGCGCGACCCTGATCCCCGAGGTCGCCGCGCTGCTGAAGACGATGTCGCGCGACGCCATCGTCGCGATGGCGGAGGCCACGGGCCTGCCCTACGCGCCGATCGCGCGGCCGGAGGACCTGTTCGAGGACCCGCATCTCGTCGCCTCGGGCGGACTCGCCGAGACGCGCATCCCCGGCGGCGGCAGCGTGCGCCTGCCGATCCTGCCGCTCGACCTCGACGGCCGGCGCCTGCCCAAGCGGCTCGACCCGCCGCGCCTCGGCGAGCAGGGGCGCGAGATCCTCTCCGGGCTGGGCTTCTCGGCGGGGGAGATCGACGAGATGGCCGCGAGCGGGGCGGTCGTGCTCGACCCGGACGGCGCGGGCGACCGGCCGGCCTAAGCCGTCCCGGCGCGCCGCCGCGGCCCGGCGCGCGCCTATCCTCGCCCGCGGCGGATCAACCGCCGGACCGCGCGGGCGATGAAGCGTCTCCTCCTCGTCACCTTCCACTTCCCTCCCTTCAACGCGATCGCGGCGGTGCGCACCGGCCGGTTCGCGCGCTTCCTGCTCGACCGCGGCTGGGACGTGCGCGTCGTCGCCGCGCGCTCCGACGCGCCGGAGACGCTGCCGCTGGAGATCCCGCGCGAGCGCGTGCTGCACACGCCCTGGACGCATGTCGACGTCATGCTCGACCGCTTCCTGCGCCTCGGCCGCACCCGCGCCAGCGAGGCGCCGGCGAGCGCCGCGGCGCCCGGCGGCCTCGCGCCGCGCCGCGCGCTGGGCGAACTGCGCGCCGCGCTGCTCCACGTGCCGGATGGCCGCGTCGCCTGGATGCCCGAGGCGCTGCGCGGCGCGCGGCGCCTGCTCGGCGACTGGCGGCCGGACATCGTCTACGCGAGCGCGCCGCCGGTCACCACGCTGCTCGTGGCGCGCTCGCTGGCGCGCCGCCACGGCGTGCCGTGGATCGCGGAGTTCCGCGACCTCTGGGTCGACAATCCCTACTACGAGTTCCCGGCCTGGCGGCGGCGCGTCGAGGCGACCTGGGAGCGGCGCGTGGTCGGCGACGCGGCAGGCCTTGTCACGGTGTCGGAGACCTGGCGCGACGCGCTGCGCGCGAAGTTCGGCAAGCCGGTCGCGCTGGCGATGAACGGCTTCGTGCCGGGGGACTTCCCGCCCGGCCTGCCCGCGCGCCCGTCGACGCAGGGGCCGCTGCGCATCCTCTACACGGGCATGATCTACCCCGGCTACCGCGACCCCTCGCCGCTCTTCCGCGCCATCGCCATGCTCGGCGGGCGACGCGGCGAGGTGGAGGTGGAGTTCGTCGGCGGCGACCTCGGCCCGGTCGCCCAGCTCGCGGCGGAGGCCGGCGTCGCGGATCGCGTGCGGCTCTCGGCACCGGTCGGCCATCGCGCCTCGCTCGCGCTGCAGGCGAAGGCCGACGTGCTGCTGCACCTCCAGTGGAACGACCCGCGCGAGGCGGGGACGATCTCGGGCAAGCTCTTCGAGTATCTCGGCGCGCGCCGCCCGGTGCTCGGCCTCGGCTACGACCGCGGCGAGGTCGCGGCGCTGCTCGCGGCGCATGGGCGCGGCGTCGTGCTCAACGAGCCAGAGGTGATCGCCGCGCGGCTGCTGCGCTGGATCGGGGAGAAGCGCGGCGGCGGCATCGCCCCGCTGCGCGACGAGGCCGTCGCGGGGCTCGCGCGCGACGAGCAGTTCGTCGCCGCGGAGCGCATGGCGCTGCAGGCGCTCGATGCGCGCCCGGCGGCGCCCGCGCGGCAGCCCGTTGCGCGGCCGCGCGACCCGACCGGCATGACCGCGACGCCGCTCCATCGCCCGGTCGACATGTCCTGCATGGCGCGCCCCGCGCTGTGCGTGGTGGTCGACACCGAGGAGCAGTTCGACTGGCAGGGCCCCTTCTCGCGCCACAACGTCGCCGTCTCGGCGATGCGCAGCCTGCCGCTAGCCCAGGCGATACTCGCGCGCGCGGGCGTGCGGCCCGCCTACCTGCTGGACCATCCCGCCGCCGCCTCGGACCTCGGCCGGCGCATGCTCGCGGGCTGGCACGCCGACGGGCTCTGCGAGATCGGCGCGCAGCTCCATCCCTGGGTCAATCCCCCGCATGTCGAGGAGGTCAGCGCCGCGAATTCCTTCGCCGGCAACCTGCCGCCGGGCCTCGAGCGCGAGAAGCTCGCGCTGCCCTGCGAGGAGATCGCGCGCGGCTTCGGCGTCGCGCCCGCGATCTACAAGGCCGGGCGCTACGGCCTCGGCCCGTCGACCGCCTCGACGCTCGAGCGCCTCGGCTTCCGCGTCGACACGAGCGTCCTGCCGCACACGGACCTGCGCTTCAAGCGCGGGCCGGACATGCGCGGGCTCGGCGCGACGCCCTTCCTCTTCGGCGAGGAGCGCCCGCTGCTTCAGCTGCCGGTGACGCGCGGCTTCCTCGGCCTCGCCGGCGCCGCGGGCGGCGCGCTCTTCCCCCTCGTCGACAGCGAGACGCGCCTCCAGGGCTGGGCGCGCGGCCTGCTGGCGCGCGCGGGCGTCGTCGACCGCGTCACGCTGACGCCCGAGGGCATCTCGCTCGCGCAGATGAAGGCGCTGACGCGCGCGCTGCTGGCGCGCGGCGAGCGGGTCTTCGTGCTCTCCTTCCACAGCCCGTCGCTGGAGCCGGGGCACACGCCCTATGTCGTGGACGAGCGCACGCGCGGCGAGTTCCTCGCGCGGATAGAGGCCTATCTCGAGTTCTTCCTCGGCGAGCTGGGCGGCGAGGCCGCGACGCCGCTGGACCTGCACGCCCGCTTCGCCGGGGAGCCCGGCGAGGCGCGGGCGCGGGTCAGAAGCCGCGCGTGACCTTGCGCGGCGCCATGAAGCCGAAGTCGCAGCCGCGATCCGCCTGCTCGATCGTCTCGAGCAGCAGCCGCTCGTAGCCGCGCGCCTCCTCCGGCACCGCGTAGGGCGCGAGGCGCGCGCGCCGCGCCGCCAGCGTGGCCTCGTCGACCAGCAGGTCGATGCGCCGCGCCGGCACGTCGAGGACGATGCGGTCGCCCGTCTCGACCAGCGCGAGCGGCCCGCCGACCATCGCCTCCGGCGTCACGTGCAGCACGATCGTGCCAAAGGCGGTGCCGCTCATGCGCGCGTCGGAGACCCGGACCATGTCCTTCACGCCCTCGCGCGCGAGCTTGCGCGGGATCGGCACGTAGCCCGCCTCGGGCATGCCGGGATGGCCCTTGGGACCGGCGTTGCGCATCACGATCACGTCGTCGGCGCGGATGTCGAGCGCGGGGTCGTCGATGCGGTTCACCACGTCCTCGACCGATTCGAAGACCACCGCGCGGCCCTCGTGCCGCAGCAGCGACGGCGTCGCCGCGGATTCCTTGATGAGCGCGCCGCCGGGGGCGAGGTTGCCGCGCAGCACGCGCAGGCCGCCCTTCGCGTAGACCGGGTTGGCGCGGCGGCGGATCGCGGTCTGCCCCTTCGCCTCGACGGCCCCGGCGACGATCTCGGCCAGCGTCTGGCCCGAGACGTTCGGCGTCGAGGTGTCGAGCAGGTCGGCGATCTCGCGCAGCAGGACGGGGATGCCGCCGGCCTCGTGCAGGTGCTCCATGTAGTGCTCGCCCGCGGGCTTCAGGTTCACGAGCACGGGCGTCAGCTCGCCGAGCGCGTCGAACTCGTCGAGGTCGACCTCGATGCCGCAGCGGCGCGCCACGGCGGTGAGGTGGATGACCGCGTTGGTCGAGCCGCCGAGGCAGTGCAGGACGCGGAAGGCGTTGCGGAACGACGCGCGGGTCAGGAAGCGCGAGGCCTTCGTGCCCTCGCGCGCCAGCGCCACCGCGCGCATGCCGGAAAGCTCGGCGTGGCGATAGCGCTCGCCATGCACGGCCGGGATCGCGGCGCCGCCGGGAAGCGTCAGGCCGAGCGTCTCGGTGACCGCGGCCATCGTGCTCGCGGTGCCCATGACCATGCAGGTGCCCGCGGTCGGCGCGAGGCGCCCGGTCACCGCGCCGATGGCGGCGGCGTCGATCGTGCCCGCGCGGTATTGCGCCCAGAGGCGGCGGCAATCGGTGCAGGCGCCAAGCCGCTCGCCGTCATGCGTCGTCGTCAGCATCGGGCCGACCGGCACGACGATCGCCGGCAGGTCGACGCTGGCGATCGCCATCAGCTGCGCCGGGATCGTCTTGTCGCAGCCGCCGATCGCCACCACGGCGTCCATCGGCTGCGCGCGCAGCATCTCCTCGGTGTCCATCGCCATGAGGTTGCGCAGGTACATGCTGGTGGGATGCGCGAAGGATTCGTGCAGCGACACCGTCGGGAAGACCATCGGCAGCCCGCCCGCGCCGAGCACGCCGCGCTTGATCGCCTCGACCAGCTGCGGCGCCGTGCCGTGGCAGGGGTTGTAGTCGGAGCCCGTGTCCGCGATGCCGACGATCGGGCGCTCCAGCGCCTCGTCGCTGTAGCCCATCGCGCGGATGAAGGCCTTGCGCAGGAAGAGGGAGAATTCCGGGTCGCCATAGGCCGTCAGGCCCTTCCGCATGCCGGTGCTCAATCGTCCCTCCCTCGCGCGACGCCGCGCCGCGCCCGCATTGAGACAAGAAGCGGCGCCCGCGTCCAGCGCGGCGGCGCCTCAGGCGCTGTCGCGCAGCACGACCTCGAAGCCCAGGTCGACGCGCCGCGCGGGCGCGCCGCCGGCGATCCGCTCGAGGATCATCGCCGCGGCGCGCCGGCCCATCTCGCGCCCGGGAACGCGCACGGTGGTGAGCGCCGGATGCGCCTCGCGCGCGACCTCGAAATCGCCGAAGCCGGCGATGGCGAGATCCCCGGGCACCGCGATCGCGCGGCGGGCGCATTCCGACAGCGCGCCGAAGGCTGGAAAGTCGTTCGAGAAGATCACCGCGTCGATGCGCGGACGAAGCGCGGTCAGCGCCGCCGCCGCGCGCGCGCCGCTGCGCATGGTCAGGCCGCGGTCGGCGTCGTCGAGGCGATGGAAGGCCGGCGCCAGGCCGGCGGCGCGCATCGCCGCGCGATAGCCCTGGGCGCGGCGGCGCGAGCGCAGCTCGAAGGCGGGATCGACGCCCGCGAAGACGATGCGCCGGTGCCCGCGTCCCAGCAGCGCCTCGGTGAGGCGGCGGCCGGCGGCGCGGTTCGAGAATCCCACGTTCATGTCGATCGGATCGGCGGCGAGTTCCCAGGTCTCGACCACGGGAATGCCGGCGGCGCGCAGCTGCGCGCGCAGTTCCGGCGTGTGCTGCGTCCCGGTCAGGATCATGCCGTCCGGTCGCCGACCGAGGAAGGCGGTGACCAGGCCCTCCTCGGTCTCCGGCGCGTAGCCCGAATTGGCGAGCAGCAGCTGGTAGCCCTGCGCGCGCAGGACCTCGGTCATGCCGTCGACCGTCTCGGCGAAGATGGCGCTGGTCAGCGTCGGCACGATCGCGACCACGATCCGGCTGCGCTGCGACTTGAGCGCGCCGGCCACGAGATTGGGCACGTAGCCCAGGGCGCGCACGGCCTCGTCGACGCGCGCGCGCGTCTGCGGCGCGACGCGCCCGGGCAGGCGCAGCGCGCGCGACACCGTCATCGCCGAGACGCCCGCGAGACGCGCCACGTCGGCGAGGCGCGCGGATCCCGGCGCTGCGGTCTTCGATGGCAAGCCTTGACCTCCCCCCGCGGCCGCGTCTACGGTCGCAGCAGTGATGTTATCGATAACCATGCGGACCGCGCAACCGCATCTCCGAACGGGGGGCGGCGTCCGCCGAAACGGGAGGAACGACATGCTGAAGCTCACCGGAAGACTTCTCTCGGCCGCGGCCGGGCTGGCGATGGCCGCGCTGTTCGCCGGCGGCGCCGGCGCGCAGCAGACGATCGTGTTCGGCGGATCCGATGCGATCGGCGGCACCTTCGACATCCAGAACAAGACGTTCACGCGTCTTGTCAACGAGCGCGCCGCCGGGCGGCTGCGCGTCAACTTCATCGCCGGCGAGCAGCTCGGACCGGACATGCAGGTCATCGAGCAGATGATGCAGGGCTCGGTCCAGATGTACGGCGACGTGCTTGACTGGTACGCCAACTTCAACAAGGACTTCGCGATCTTCGGCTGGGGCTTCGCGTTCCGCGACATCGCGCATGTGCAGAAGTTCATCGACAGCCCGATCTACGCCGAGATGATCGAGCAGCTGCGGGCGAAGCAGGGCATCCGCGTGCTCGCCGCATCGACCACGCAGCCGCGCGTCCTGTTCAGCCGCAAGCCGGTGCAGAGCCTCGCGGACCTCAAGGACGTCAAGATGCGCGTGCCCGAGATCAAGACCTATCTCGCGTTGTGGGAGACGCTGGGCACGCGCCCGTCGCGCCTCGCCTGGGCCGAGGTCCCGCTGGGCCTGCGCACCGGCGTGGTCGAGGCGGCCGAGGGCCCGATCGCCTCGGCCTATGCCGCGAAGATGCACGAGGCGGCGAAGTTCGTGACCCGCACCGACCACATCCTCTCGACTTCGCACATCACGATCAACGAGAGGTTCTTCTCGGCGCTGGCGCCGGACCTGCAGAAGATCGTCGCCGACGCCGCCCGCGAGGCCGTCGCGGAGACGCGGCGACTGGCCGGCGCCGAAGTCGACGACATCGTCGCGAAGATGCGCCGCGAGGGCGCCACGGTGTCGGCGATCGACACCAAGCCGATCAACGACCGGGCGCGCGAAGCCGTCGCCAAGATGGAGGCCGAGGGCCTCTGGTCGGCGGGGCTCTGGCAGAAGATCCAGGACCTCTGAGCGTCGACGGCCGCGGCGCCAGTCGACGCCGCGGCCGGACCGTTCCCGGTTGCCCCGCATGACCGCTCTGCTCGACGCCTACGAACGTCTGCTTCGCGCGATCGCCGCGCTGGAGAAGGCGGTCGGCGTCTTCCTGATCGCGGTGATCGTGGTGACAATCACCATCCAGGTCTTCACCCGCTACGTCTTCGACCGGCCGATCGTCTGGGTCGAGGAGGTCGCGACCTACGCCTTCATCTGGGGCGCCTTCATCGGCGCCGCGCTCGGCCACAAGACCCGGCGCCATATCCGCATCGAGACATTCGTGTCGCGCCTGGGGCCGCGCGGCACCGCCGCGATGCGCATCGCCGCGGAGGCGCTGATCCTCTTGCTGTGCTGGCTGCTGGCGACGACGGCCTGGACGGTCATGGGCGTCGAGGCGCGCAGCCGCTCGATCGCGCTGCCGGTCGACATCCCGCGCATGTGGTTCTACTCGGTGCCGCTCTTCTTCGGCACCGTCTCCATCGCGATCGCGTCCGTCTATTTCCTCCTGCGCGAGGCGCAGGCGCTCGCCAAGGGCGGCGGCGGGCCCGACGCCGGCGGCCGGAGCATCGCATGACGCTGGGCCTGCTCTTCGGGTTCTTCGCGGCTCTGCTCGTGATCGAGCTTCCCGTCGGCTTCGCGCTCGCCCTGTCGGCGCTCGGCGTACTGCTCGCCGAAGGCCAGATCCCGCTGACCATCGTCGTGCAGCGCATGGCTTCGGGGATCGAGAGCTTTCCCTTCCTCGCCATCCCGCTGTTCATCCTGGCCGGGAACCTGATGAACCGCGCCGGCATCGCGGCGCGCATCTACGCCTTCGCGCTGGCCCTCGTCGGCCATATCCGCGGCTCGCTCGCGCATGTCAACGTTATGGCGAGCATGATCTTCGCCGGCATGTCCGGCGTCGCGCAGGCCGACGCCGCGGGTATCGGCACGATCGAGATCAAGCACATGAAGGCGCGCGGCTTCGAGCCGGCCTTCGCGGCCGCGGTCTCGGCGGCCTCCGCCGTCATCGGCCCGATCATCCCGCCCTCCGTCATCATGGTCGTCTACGCGGTCAACGCGCAGGCCTCGGTCGCGGACCTGTTCCTCGCCGGGATCGTGCCCGGGGTGCTGATGGGGCTGGCGCTGATGGCGATGGTCTACTGGATGGCGGTCACCGGCCGCATCGTCGCGCCGACGCAGCCCTGGCCGGGCTTCGGCGAGGTGCGCCGGACCTTCGTCGCCGCCCTGCCGGCGCTGATGGCGCCGGTGCTGCTGTGCGGCGGCGTCGTCGCCGGGGTCGCCACGCCGACCGAGCTGGGCGCGATCACGGTCGTCTACGCGATCGCGCTGGGCTTCTGGCAACGCGAGCTGACCTGGGACGAGATCTGGCACGCCGCGGTGGAGACGCTGACGACCTACGGGGTGCTGGTCTTCATCATCGCCGCCGCGGTACCGTTCGGCTGGGTGGTCGCCGTCACCGAGGCGCCCGCGAAGCTCGCCGACTTCCTGCTCGGCATCAGCGACAAAAAATGGGTCATCCTCGCCCTCGTCAACGTGATGCTGCTGGTCGCCGGCTGCTTCATGGAGACGACCGCGATCCTGCTGATCGCGACGCCGACGCTGTTGCCGCTGATGAAGCAGCTCGGCGTGCACGAGGTGCATTTCGGGCTGATGATGATCATCAACCTGCTGATCGGCGCGCTGACGCCGCCCTTCGGCGTGCTGCTGTTCATCACCATGGACATCGCCAAGGTGAGCTTCGCGGCGATCGTGCGCGCGATCCTGCCGTTCTACGTGCCGCTCGCCTTCGTGCTTCTTCTCGTCACCTACTGGCCGGACATGGTGATGTTCGTGCCGAACCTGTTCCGGGACTGAAAGCCCGGCTCGACGCCCGCCCAAGGAGGACCAAGACCATGCTGAGCAAGGCAGACATCGAACGCTACAACCGCGACGGCGTCATCGTGGTGCCGAACGTGCTCTCCGCCGCCGAGGTGGACGCGCTGCGCCGCGCCACCGACGAGTTCGTGGAGAAGTCGCGCGCGGTCACGCAGCACGACGACATCTACGACCTCGAGCCCGGCCATACCCAGGCGATGCCGCGCGTGCGCCGCATCAAGACGCCGGACAAATGGCATCCCGCCTACGCGCATTGCGTGCGCCATCCCGGCGTCGTGAAGTCGCTGCAGGCGCTCTGGGGCCCGAACATCCGCTTCGACCTGTCGAAGCTGAACCTCAAGTCCGCGGGCTTCGGCTCGCCCGTCGAGTGGCACCAGGACTGGGCCTTCTACCCGCACACGAACGACGACCTCGCGGCCGTCGGCGTGATGATCGACGACATCGACGAGCACAACGGCCCGATGATGATCATCCCGGGCTCGCACAAGGGCCCGGTCTACGACCACCATGTCGACGGCCGGTTCTGCGGCGCGATGGACCCGACACGCGACGGCATCGACTTCTCGAAGGCGATCAAGTGCACGGGCAAGGCGGGCTCGATCACGATCCACCACGTGCGCGCGGTCCACGGCTCGGCGCCGAACACCTCGAACCGGCAGCGCCGCTTCTTTCTCATGCAGTTCCGCTCCGCCGACGCCTGGCCGCTGATCCAGAAGCCGGACAACTGGGAGAGTTGGACGGGCCACCTGGTGGCCGGCGAGGAGACGCTGACCCCGCGCATGACCGCCTGCCCCGTGCGCCTGCCCTTCCCGGTCGCGTCCAACCAGGGCTCGATCTACGAGAACCAGCGCGAGCTCAAGAACAAGTTCTTCGAGGAGCCGGCGCAGAAGCGCGCCGCGACCTGACCCGCGCGCCACCGGGCGTGGAGGACGGGGGGACGGCGCGAGCCGTCCCCCTTCGTCATTTCCCGACCCGCGCGAAGAGATGCGGCGCCACGCGCGCCTCGTCGAGCGCGACGCCATGGCCCGGCCGGTCGGGGATCGGCATCCTGCCGCCGCGCACCGTGAGCTCCGGCGGCTGGTCGACGATCCCGAAATGCTCGGGCACCCGGTACGGGTAGAGCTCCTGGATCAGCAGGTTGGTGAGCGTGGCGTCGAGCTGCAGCGTCGCCGCCGTCAGCACCGGCCCCGCGCAGAGATGCGGCGCCACGCGCATGTTGTAGGCCTCGGCCATCGCCGCGATCTTGCGCGTCTCCGACAGGCCGCCGGTGTTGCCGACATCGGGCTGCGCGACATGGATCGCGCGCAGCTCGAGCAGGCGGCGGAAGCCGTAGCGCGTGTAGAGCCGTTCGCCCGCCGCGATCGGCATGCGCAGCGCCTGGCGCACCTGCAGGATGCCCTCCGGGTCGAAGGCGTCCACTGGTTCCTCGAAGAACATGATGTCGAATTCCTCGACGCGCCGGCCGAGCGCGCAGATCGCGTCCGGCGTCAGCTCGCCGCTGAGGTCGAGCATCAGGTCGACGCGCGGCCCGATCGCGCGCCGCACCGCCGCGACGCGCGCCACCGCGAGGTCGATCGCGTCGCGGTCCACGTCGCGCTGCCCGACATGGCGGATGTTGCCGTGCGCGTTCCCCACGGGCATCGCCAGCGGGTACATCTTCAGCGCGTCGTAGCCGTCCGCGACGACCTTCTCCGCCGCGCGCGCGAACTCGTCCGCGGTATTGGCGCGGAACGACCAGCCATTGGCGTAGACGCGCACCTCGTCGCGGCACTTCCCGCCCAGCAGCTCGTAGGTCGGCACGCCCAGCGCGCGCGCCTTGATGTCCCACAGCGCCTGCTCGATCGCGCTGATGCCCGCGAAGACGATCGGGCCGCCGCCCTTGGCCCAGAAGCTGTGGTCGTACATCTCGCTCCACAGCTGCTCGACGCGAAACGGGTCGCGGCCGAGGACCAGCCTCTCGACGAGGTCGCGGATCATGCCCGCGGCCGCGCTCGCGCCGATGCCATAGGCGATCGCCGCCTCGCCAAGCCCCCAGGTGCCCTCGTCCGTGCGCAGCCGCACGACGATGGGATGGCGTCCATCGACATGGACGACGTAGATCTCCGCCGAGACGACCTTCATGGCTCCGCCACCGCTCCCTCCTCGAAGAGGGACCCGATCTCCGCCTCGCGGAGCACCTCGCGCGTGTGCTGCCCCAGCAGCGGCGCGCCGCGCCGCACCCCGCCGGGCGTGCGCGAGAACTTGACCGGCGTGCCGATGGTCCGGACCCGGCCCAGCGTCGCGTGCTCGACCTCCGTCACCATGCCGCGGGCGATCGCCTGCGGGTGGGCGTGCATCTGCAGCACGTCGTTGACCGGCGCGCAGGGCACGCCGGCTTCCTCCAGCCGCGCCAGCCAGTCGGCGACCTTGCGCCGCCGGAAGAGCGGGGCCAGCTCCGCCTCGAGTGCAGCGACGTTGACGATGCGGTCGCGGTTCTCGGCGAAGCGCGGGTCGTCGCGCAGGCCCGGCGCCTCCAGCGCGTCGACGAGCCGCAGCCAGTTGGCCTGGTTGGCGCCGCCGACCACCAGCCAGCCATCCTCGGCCTCGAAGGCCTGGTAGGGCGCGGAGAGCGGATGCGCCGACCCCATCGCGCCCGGCGCGACGCCGGTCGCGAAGGCGATCGCCGACTGCCAGTAGGTGTGGACGATGCCGGCCTCGAAGAGCGAGGTGTCGACCACCTGGCCGCGGCCGGTGCGCAGCCGGTTCGCGTAGGCCGCGACGACGCCCATCGCCGCAAGGATCCCGGCGGTGATGTCGGTCAGCGGCGCGCCGCACTTCACCGGCGGCCGCCCCGGCCCCTCGCCGGTGAAGCTCATGATGCCGCTCGTCGCCTGCGCGACGAGGTCGAAGCCGCGGCGCCGCGCATCGGGCCCCGTGCGCCCGAACCCCGTCACCGAGCAGTAGACGAGCGCCGGGTTGATCCCCGCGAGCCGCTCGTAGCCGACGCCCAGCCGCTCCATCGTGCCCGGCGAGAAGTTCTCGACCAGCACGTCGGCGCCCGCGACGAGGCGCTCGAGGACGCGCCGCCCGCCCTCGGCCTTGAGGTCGAGGGCGATGCCGCGCTTGTTGCGGTTCATCATCAGGAAGGATGCCGCCTCGTCGCCGATCCGCGGCGGCACCTGGCGGCGCACGTCGTCGCCGCCGGGCAGCTTCTCCACCTTGACGACGTCCGCGCCCATGTCCGCGAGCATCAGCGCGCAGGTCGGCCCCGCCATCACGTGGCTGAGGTCGAGGACCTTCATCCCCTCGAGCGGGCCCATGGCGTCAGCGCCCGACGAATTTCGGCCTGGCCTTCGCGAGGAAGGCGGCCGAGCCGATGCGGAAATCCTCGGTGTCGAAGCAGTGGAAGCTCTCGTCGTGCTCCGCGGCGTCGAGCGGGCGCGGGTCGCAGAGCCGGTCGGCGAACTTCTTGTGCCAGCGCGCAACCAGCGGCGCGCCTTCCACGATGGAGGCGACCAGCCGGTCGACCTCGGCGGCGAAGGCCTCGTCCGTCGCCACGCGGTTCACCAGCCCCATGCGCAGCGCCTCCTCGGCGGGGAAGATGTCGCCGGTCAGCAGGATCTCCTTCGCCGTCGCGGCGCCGACCAGGCGGACGAGCGGTTCCATCTCGGTCGTCGCGACGACGAGGCCGAGCTTCTTCACGGGGATGCCGAAGCGCGACGAGGCCGAGCAGACCCGCAGGTCGGCGCAGCAGGCGAGCTCGAGCCCGCCGCCGACGCACAGCCCGGCGATCGCCGCGACGACGGGATGCCGGCAGCGCGCGATCGCCTGCAGCGCGCCATGGGAGAGCCCGGCGTAGCGGCGCGCCTGCGCCGCGTCGGCGCGCGTCGTCGCGAATTCCGCGATGTCCGCGCCGACGCAGAAGGCGCGCCCACCGGCGCCGGAGAGCACGACGCAGCGCAGCTCCGCGTCGGCGTCGAGCGCGCGGAAGATCGCGGCCAGCTCCGCCCACATCGCGCTCGACACGCAGTTCAGCTTCTCCGGCCTGTTCAGGACGACGCGCGCGACGCCGCCGTGGCGCGAGACGAGGATGGTGTCAGGCATGCGAGGGCTCCCGCCGGTGATGGATCGCGACGCGCGGGAGTATAGGCGAG
>VGDA01000050.1 GCA_016869915.1 Alphaproteobacteria bacterium | reverse complement strand
CGGGGGGAGGAAGTTCGGGTGGACGACGGCGCCGTCGATCGAGAGCAGCGCGCCCTTCACGATCTCGTCGTCGCGGTCGACCTTGAGCGCGCCGTCCTTGCCGACGACCAGCTGGACGAAGCTGAGCAGGTTCCTGGCGTAGAGCTGCGAGGCGTCGACCGCGACGCGGCTCGGGACGTTGGCATGGCCGACGACGCGCACGCCGTGGCGCAGCACGACCTCGCCGACGACCGAGCCCTCGCAGTTGCCGCCCGTCTCGACCGCGAGGTCGACGATGACGGAGCCAGGGCGCATCGAGGCGATCATCGCGTCGCTCACGAGCCGCGGCGCGGCGCGGCCGGGGATCTGCGCGGTGCAGACCACGATGTCCTGCTTGCGGATCGTGTCCGCGATGAGCGCGGCCTGCTTCTTCTTGTAGGCGTCCGACATCTCCTTGGCGTAGCCGCCCGAGGTCTCGGCCTGGCGGGCCTCCTCGTCGTCGACCATCACGAAGGTGCCGCCGAGCGATTCGACCTGCTCCTTGGCGGCAAGGCGCACGTCGGTCGCGCAGACCACGGCGCCCAGGCGCCGCGCGGTGGCGATCGCCTGCAGCCCGGCGACGCCGGCGCCCATGACCATGACCTTGGCCGGCGCGATCGTGCCCGCCGCGGTCATCATCATCGGGAAGGCGCGCCCGAACTCCGACGCGGCATCGAGCACGGCCTTGTAGCCGGCGAGGTTGGCCTGGCTGGACAGCACGTCCATGGCCTGGGCGCGGGTGATGCGCGGCACGAGCTCCATCGCGAAGGCCGTCAGCCCGCGCGCGGCGAAGTCGGCGACCTGGTCGCGGTTGCGGTAGGGGTCGAGCATCGCGACGAGCACCGCGCCGCGCTTGAGCGCCGCCGCCTCGTCCTGGCCCTCGCTGGCAGCCAGGGGCCGGGCGACCTTGAGGACGATGTCCGCCTCGCCGACCGCAGAGGCGTAGTCCGGCGCGACCGTCGCGCCCGCCGCGGCATAGGCCTCGTCCGGGATCGACACGCCGGCGCCCGCGCCGGCCTCGACGACGACCTCGAGGCCGAGGCCCTTGAGGCGCTTCACGGTGTCGGGCGTCGCTGCGACGCGGCGCTCATGGGCGCGGCGTTCGCGGGGAATGGCAAGTTTCATGCGCAGGCGGCTCCGTACCGGCCATCCTGCCGGCGATCAAGGTCCAGGGGCGAAAATGCCTGTTAACCAGCCACTTGCCAAGTCCGGCCTGTCCCGGTCCCTGCCGCATGATCCGTTCGGGCTGCGACAGCCCGTCGCAGCACCCGGTTGACATTGTCGACAATCGACAGCAGGCTATCGACCAGGTCAAGAATTTTTCGCGGGGAACCGTCACCCATGTCCGCGCCACAGGCATCTGACGCGCTCGCGCATATCACCGTCCTTGATCTCACCCGCGTTCGCTCCGGGCCGACCGCGGTCCGTCAGCTGGCCGATTGGGGTGCCAATGTCGTGAAGATCGAGTTGCCTGCGCATCTCGAGGATCCCGACCCGATGGGCGGCCCGCGCAACGGCGCCGATTTCATGAACCTCCACCGCAACAAGCGGTCGCTGACCCTCGACCTCAAGTCGCCGGCGGGCATCGCGGTCTTCCGGCGCATGGCCACGCGCGCGGATGTCGTGGTCGAGAATTTCCGGCCCGACGTGAAGGCCCGGCTGGGCATCGCCTATGACGATCTGCGCGCCCTCAATCCGCGCATCGTCTATGCCAGCATCTCGGGCTTCGGCCAGGACGGGCCCTATGCCCGGCGCCCGGGCTTCGACCAGATCGCCCAGGGCATGGGCGGGCTGATGTCGGTCACCGGCCTGCCCGGCCAGGGACCCGTGCGCGTGGGCATCCCGCTCGCGGATCTGACGGCCGGCCTGTTCTGCGCGCTGGGGATCCTGACGGCGCTGGTGGAACGCGACCGCTCGGGCGAGGGGCAGTGGGTCCAGACCTCGCTGCTGCAGGCCCAGGCCTTCATGCTCGACTTCCAGGCCGCGCGCTATCTGGTCCATGGCGAGGTCGCGAAGCAGGCCGGCAACAATCATCCGACCTCGATCCCGACCGGCGTCTTCCGCACCAGCGACGGGTACCTGAACATCGCGACCACCGGCCAAGCGATCTGGGAGCGCTGCATGCGCAGCATGGGCGCCGCGCATCTGCTGGAAGACCCCGCCTACGCCACCGCCGCGCTGCGCTCGCGCAACCGCGACGTGCTGAACGCCGCGCTCCAGGAGATCTTCCTGACCGAGGCCACGGCGACCTGGGTCGAGCGCATGAACGCCGCCGGCGTGCCCTGCGGCCCGATCTACGACATCGGCCAGATGTTCGCCGATCCGCAGATCCGCCATCTGGGCGTCGCCGCGAAGGTCGCAGACGGCGACCTCGCCCTGATGGGCCAGCCCGTCCGCCTCAGCCGGACGCCGTCGCATCTCGATGCGCCGCCGCCCGGCCGCGGCGCCCACAACGACGAAATCCTCGCCGAGTTCGGCCTGTCGCCGGACGAGATCGCGGATCTGCGCGCCGCCGGAACGATCTGACACCAGGAGATGACGACCATGGCCGACAAGATGCTTTCCGACCGGCAGGGCCGCGTCGGCATCATGACCTTCAACAACCCGGAGAAGCACAACGCCGTCTCCTTCGAGATGTGGGAAGCCGCCGAACGCATCCTCGACGGGTTCGAGAACGACCCCGATGTGCGCGTCGTCGTGCTGACCGGCGCGGGCGGCAAGGCCTTCGTGTCGGGCGCCGACATCTCGAAATTCGAGAGCGAGCGTGCCTCCGAGGAGGCGGTGCAGCGCTACAACGCCATGGTCGAGAAGGTCTATGGCCGGATCTACCGCTTCCCCAAGCCGACCATCGCGATGATCCGCGGCTACTGCATCGGCGGCGGCCTCAATCTCGCGATCTGCTGCGACATGCGCTACGCCAACGAGGGCGCGCGATTCTCCCTGCCCGCGGCGAAGCTGGGGCTGGGCTACGGCTATAACGGGCTGCGTCGCTGCATCGAGACGATCGGCCCCGTGGCGACCAAGGAGATCTTCTTCACCGCGCGCCAGCTCAACGCCGCCGACGCGCTGCGCCTGACCATGGTCAACGCGGTGGTCGCGGACGACGCGCTCGAGACGACCGTGATGGGCGTCGCCAGCACGATCGCCGACAACGCGCCGCTGACCATCGCCACGATCAAGCGCTGCACCGTCGAGATCCTGAAGAACGAGGCGCAGCACGACATCGCGGCCTGCGATGCCATGGTCGCCGCATGCTTCGCCAGCAACGACTATCGCGAAGGCCGCAAGGCGTTCATGGAAAAGCGCAAGCCGCAATTCACCGGCACCTGACGGCGCCGCCGATGGACACGCCCGCCGCGATCGCGCTGCTGCGCTCGACCTCGCTCTCGACCCTGGTCGAGGGCGAGGTGATGCGCATGATCCTGACCGGGGAGCTCGATGCCGGCCAGCAGATCAAGGAGCTGGCGATCGCCGAGCGGCTGGGCGTGGGTCGGTCGTCGGTGCGCGAAGCCCTGCGCGCGCTGGAGGCCGCGGGGCTGGTGCGCATCGAGAAGAACCGCGGCGCTTTCGTACGCGTGGTCAGCGAGACCGAGGCGCGCGAGCTGTACGTCATCCGCGAGCAGCTGGAGGGCCTGGCCGGTGCGATCCTGGCGCCGCGCATCACCGATGCGCAGATCGAAGAGCTGCGCGGGTATGTCGACGCGCTCGACGACCACCTCGCTCCCGGTCAGTTCGAGCGCTACTTCCCCCTCAATCTGCGCTTCCACGCGCGCATCTTCGAGATGGCCGGCAACGGGCGCCTGACCGGAATGTATCGGCGTCTGACCAACGAGCTGCACACCGTCCGCCGCACCGGGCTGCTGCGCGGCGGCGGCCTCGCCGTCTCCAACATCGAGCATCGCCGGATCGTCGACGCCCTGGCCGCGCGCGATCCGCACGCCGCGGCCGCGGCGCTGCGCGCCCATGTCGCGGCCGGCGGATCGCGCCGCAGCGCCGGCGCGGAGGCCGCGCGGGGCGAGGAGGTCGCATGACGCATCTTCGCCTCGAGGGACTGACCCGCCGTTTCGGCCCGACGACCGTGCTCGACGCGATCGATCTGTCAGTCGCGCGCGGCGAGCTGGTCTGCCTGCTGGGACCGTCGGGCTGCGGCAAGACCACGACGCTGCGCCTGATCGCGGGGTTCCTGGAGCCTTCCGCCGGCCGCATCCTGGTCGGCGACCGCGCCCTGTCCGAACCGGGCAGCGCGGTGCCGCCCGAGCGCCGGGGCATGTCGATGATCTTCCAGTCCTATGCGCTGTGGCCGCATATGACGATCTTCGACAACGTCGCCTATGGCCTCAGCCTGCGCAAGCTGCCGCGCGCCGACATCGCCGCGCGGACCACGCGCATGCTCGAAGCGGTGCGCCTCGCCCATCTGGCGGAGCGCTATCCCGCGGAACTGTCGGGCGGCCAGCAGCAGCGCGTCGCCCTGGCACGCGCCCTGGTGGTCGAGCCGGAGATCCTGCTGCTGGACGAGCCGCTGTCGAATCTCGACGCCGCGCTGCGCGAGGAGATGCGCTTCGAGGTGCGGCGCCTGCACGACGCCTTCCGCTACACCACCGTCTACGTCACGCACGACCAGGCCGAGGCGATGACGACGGCCGACATGATCGTGGTCATGAACCAGGGCCGGATCGAGCAGGCGGGCGGCCCCGAGGAGATCTACCGGCGGCCGCGCTCGGCCTTCGTCGCCGGCTTTCTGGGCGGCGCCAACATCCTGACCGGCACGGCGCGCGACGCGCACCACCTGGACATCGGCGCCGGGACGCTGCGCTGCGAGGAGCCCGGCCTGACGCCCGGCGCGCACGGTGCGGTCTGCGTGCGCTTCCACGACATCGCGCTGTCGCCCGTGGCGACCGAAGGCGCGCTCGCCGCGCGGGTGCAGCGCCAGACATTCCTCGGCGCGACGCGCGACCTGGTCCTGGAACTGGCGAACGGCACGCAGCTGCGCGCCACCGCGCCGCCCGATCTCGCGATCCCCGCCGATGGCCGCGTCTTCGCGACGCTGCCGGCGGCGAAATGCCGACCGGTCGCGACCTGAACAGCCAACCGCGGAAAAACGCAGGAAACAAGGACAAGGGAGGACACGACATGAGGAACGCGATCCTGGCCGCGCTCGCGGCGGTGCTGCTCGCCGCGTCGTCGGCGCGCGCGCAAGGCCCCGTCTATGCGATCACGCCCGAACTGGAGGCCGCCGCGCGGCGCGAGGGCAAGCTGGTCTACTACACCTCGATCGACCTCAAGGTCGCGGAGGATCTGGCCAAGGCCTTCGAGCGCCGCTACCCCGAGATCAAGGTCCATGTCGAACGCAACGGCGCCGAGCGCCAGTTCTCGAAGATCGGCCAGGAATATTCCAGCCGCATCTACAACGTCGACACGGTCAACAGCTCCGACGCGGCGCATTTCATCTTCTGGAAGCGCGAGGGCTGGCTCGCCCCCGCGCTGCCGGACGAGGTGCGCAGGCTCTATCCCGCCGGTTCCTACGACCCCGAGGGCCATCATGCCCCGATGCGCGCCTCGCCGAGCGTGATCGCCTACAACACCACGCTCGTCCCCGCGGCCGAGGCGCCGCGCAGCTTCCGCGACCTGCTCGATCCCAAATGGCGCGGCAAGCTGGTGAAGGCGCATCCCGGCTACTCCGGCACGATCCTGACCGCGACCTTCCAGATCGGCCGCGACGTCGGCTGGGACTTCCTGGAAAAGCTCGCCGGCCAGCAGGTGATGCAGGTCCAGTCCGCCACCGAGCCGCCGCGCAAGCTGATCGCCGGCGAACGCCAGGTCATGGTCGACGGCAACGAATACATCGTCCTGCTGGAACAGGCGCGCGGCGCGCCGCTGGCGATCGTCTATCCGACCGAGGGCACGCCGATGGTGATCGGACCGTCGGGCGTGATGAAGAACGCGCGCAACCCGAACGCCGCGCGGCTGTTCCATGCCTGGTCCTTCGGGCTGGAGGCGCAGCAATTGGCCGTCGATGCCGGCGGCCTGCGGTCCTTCCATCCCGGCGTCAAGGAACCCGCCGGCCGCAAGCCGCTGTCCGAGATCAAGCTGATGAAGGACGACCCGGTCGCGGTGGAGAAGGACGTCGAGCAGATCAAGGCGCGCTACCTGCGCCATTTCAGGACCTGACGCGGACCGGCACGCAGACCATGACGACGGTGGCGGACAGCTTCGCGCGGCGCGCCGGCGCGGGACCGGATCTGTCCGGTCCCGTGCTGGTGGCGGCGGCGCTGTTCCTCGCCGGGCTGATCGGTCTGCCGATCGGCTGGATCGCCGCCTTCGCCTTCAGCGACCGCGACGGCGCGCCGACGCTGGCGAATTTCATCCGCCTGCTCGAGGACCCGACCCTGTCGGAGCCGCTGACGACCACGCTGGCGCTGTCCTGCTGCGTCGCTGCGCTGGCCGCGCTCACGGCGGCGCCGCTGGCCTGGATGGTCGCCCGCACCGACATGCCCGGACGACGCGTGGCGCGCGTGCTGATGACCGCCAGCTTCGTGACCCCGCCCTTCCTCGGCGCGATCGCCTGGGAAATCCTGGCCGCGCCGAACAGCGGCATCCTCAACCGCCTCTGGCGCGATCTCACCGGGGCGGCCGACCCGCTCTTCGACGTGTACAGCTTCGGCGGCCTCGTCTTCGTGATCGCCTGCTACACCGCGCCCTATGTGTTCGTCGTGCTCTCGAACGCGCTGGACCGGATTCCCGCCGATCTCGAGGACGCCGCCGGCATCCTGGGCGCGCCGCGCTGGCGGATCGTTCTGGGCGTAACGCTGCCGCTGGCCCTGCCCGCGCTGCTGGCGGGCACGGCCGTCGCCTTCCTGCAGGCGATGACGCTGTTCGGCTCGCCCGCGATCCTCGCGATCCCCGCCGGGTTCCACACCATCACGACCAAGATCTACACGCTGTTCCAGTTCCCGCCCAAGCCGCAGATCGCCGCCGCGGCGGCGCTGCCGCTGCTGCTGGTGACGATCGCGCTGCTGTGGCTGCAGGCACGCATCCTCGGCCGACGCGGCTATGCGGTGATCGGCGGCAAAGGGTCCGCGCCGCGGCCGGTCCGGCTGGGCGCCTGGCGCTGGCCCGCTTGCCTGCTGGTCTTCGCGCTCCTCGCGCTGCCGCTGTTCCTGCCCTACATGGCGTTGCTCAAGGCGGCGATCAGCCGGCTGCCCGCCGGTCCCTTCGATCCCGCCAACCTGACCCTGGCGCATGTCGCCTTCGTCTTCCTGGAATTCTCCCAGACCCGCGACGCCTTCGCGAACACCTTCCTGCTGGCGCTGTCGACGGCGAGCGCCGGTTCGCTGCTGGCCCTGGTCGTGGCCTATGTCGCGGCGCGGCGTGCCGACCTGCCGGGGCGCGCCCTCGAATTCCTCGCGATGGCGCCGATCGCCATCCCCGGCGTCGTGCTGGGCGTCGGCCTGTTCCTGGCCTACACGCGCGGGCCTGTGGTGCTCTACGGGACGCTGTGGATCCTGTTCCTGGCCTTCCTGACGATCGAGCTGCCGGCGGCATTCCAGCAATTGCGCGCCGCCTTCCGCGGGCTCCATCCCGAACTGGAGGAAGCCTCGCGCATCCTCGGGGCCGGACGGCTGCAGACGCTGCGACGCATCACCGCCCCGCTGCTCAAGGGCGGCGTGATCGCGGGCTGGTGCCTGATCTTCATCGGCACGGTGCGCGAGCTCTCGGCCGCGGTGATGCTCAGTTCGTCGACCACGAAGGTGCTCTCGGTGGTGATCTTCGACCTCAACGAGAGCGGCAATCTGGGCGCCATCGCCGTGATCGGCGTCGCCATGCTGCTGGTCACCTTCGCGGTGGTCGGCTTCGCCAACTGGCTTACCGGCGCGGCCGGCGGCGCCCGCCCGCAACCGACCTGAACCCCGAACAGATGAGATCCCCCCATGCCCCTCGCCCGACGCCTCGCCATCGCCGCTGCCCTGCTCGCGATCCCCTTCGCGGCGGATGCGCCGGCGCAGACGAAATACCCCGTATCTCCGGTGACTCTGGTCACGCATTCCAGCCCCGGCGGCGGCAGCGACGTGTTCCTGCGCGAACTGATCAAGCATCTAACGCCGATCATGGGCACCACCTTCGCCGTCGACAATGTGCGCGGCGGCAGCGGCGCGGCGGCGATGGCGAAGGTCGCCAAGGCGCCGCCCAATGGCGGCATGTTCTATGCGACGACGCCGACCTACATCCAGACCTCGCTGCTGTCCAAGCCGGAGATCGGCTATGACGGGCTGGACCCGCTGGTCGTCGTGTTCCTCGACCCCGAGGTCATCTACACGCGCACGCAGAGCCCGTTCCGCACGCTCGCCGACGCCGTCGCCCATGCCCGGAACAACCCGGGCCGCGGCAAATGGGGCGCCGCCAATCCGGCCTCCCTCGAGCGCATCGCGCTCGAACAGTTGAAGAAGAAGGCCGGTGTGCAGGCCGCGGTGGTCAGCCACGAAGGCGGCGGCGACCTGATGATCAACGTGCTCAACGGCACGCTCGATTTCGGCATCGGCGAAATCCAGGAGCTGCGCGCGCAGCTGGAAGCCGGCAAGGTCAGGCTGCTGGGCGTGGTGTCGGAGAAGCGCCTGCCCGATTTCCCGGACGTGCCGACGGCGCGCGAGCAGGGCCTGGACGTCGTGGTCACCAAGTTCCGCGGCCTCGCCGGACCCAAGGGCATGCCCGACGAGCTGGCCGCGCAGTGGGAGCAGGCCGTCCGCGCGGCCCTGGCCACCGAGGCCTATCGCGCCGAATACACCAAGGAAAGCCTGATCCCCGCGGTGATGGGGCGTGCCGAGGCGCGCGCCTTCACGACGAAATTCGCCGGCGAGGTCGCCCAGACCCTGCGCGAGCTGGGGGTCATCAAGTGAAGCTGACGCGCGACACGATCCTGGGCGTGGCCGCGGTCGCGATTGCCGCCGGCTACTGGACCGCGGCCGGAGAGATCCAGCAGAGCCTTCTCTCCGACGCGGTCGGCGCCGACGGCGTGCCGCGCGTGCTCGCCGTCGCGATGGGCGCGACCGGACTTGTCCTTGCCCTGCGCGGTGCGATGCGCCCGACGGCCGGCACCGAGGACGACCTGCCCGTATCGGCACATCTGCGCGCCGCCGGGCTGCTCGCGATCCTCGCGCTCTATGTCGTCCTGCTGCCCCTGCTTGGCTATGTCCTGGCCATCGCGGGGCTGATCGTCGCGGTCGGCGCCTATGCCGGGGCCCCGCGCGGCGTCGCCATGATCGCTACCGGGATCGGCGGCGCGGCGGTGTTCTGGGCGATGTTCGCCTGGCTGCTTGGCGTATCGATGCCGACGGGCGCGCTGCGATGGATCTGAACATGCTGGCCGCCGCGTTCGGCGGCGTCGTGTGGGGCATATTCGGCGGCGCGCTGCCGGGCATCTCGCCATCGATCGCGATGGCGCTGCTGCTGCCCTTCACCTACGGCATGGAGCCGGTGGTGGCGATCGTGCTGCTGGCGTCGGTCTATGTCGGGGCCGAATATGGCGGGTCGATCCCCGCGATCCTGATCCGCACGCCGGGAACCAATTCCGCGGCCGCCACGACCCTGGACGGCTACGAGCTGGCGCGCCAGGGCCGCGCCGGAGAGGCGCTCGGCATCTCGCTGATGTCCGGCCTGGTCGGCGGATTGTTCGGGCTCGCCGTCCTGGTGCTGGCGACCGAACCGCTCGCCTCGGTGGCGCTGGCCTTCACGCCGCCGGCCTATTTCGGTCTCGGCATCCTGGGGCTGTCGGTGATCGCCAGCCTGTCGGGCGGATCGCTGCTGCGCGGCGTGATCGGCGCCTGCCTGGGACTGATGGTCGCCACGATCGGCACGGATCCGGTCTCCGGGGTCCCGCGCTTCACTTTCGGCAGCCCCGACCTGCTGGGCGGGATCCGGCCGATCCTGGTGATGGTCGGGCTGTTCGCCGTCGCCGAGATGCTGGAACAGATCCTCCTGCCCGGCTGGGACAAGGCCAGCGCGCGCGACACGCGCCTGAAGCTTCCCGATCGCGCGACGTGGAAGCGTCTCTGGCGGCCGCAGGCGATCGGCTGCGCCATCGGCACCTTCGAAGGCGTGACGCCGGGCGCCGGCGGCACGGTCGCCGCGTTCATGGCCTACAACGAATCGCGCCGCTGGTCGAAGCATCCCGAGGAATACGGAAAGGGATCGGTCGAGGGCGTGGCGGCCCCCGAATGCGCCAACAACGTCGTCACCGCGACGGCGCTGGTGCCGCTGCTCAGCCTCGGCATCCCCGGCTCGAATTCGGCCGCCATCCTGCTCGGCGGCTTCCTGGTCCATGGGCTGGTGCCCGGGCCGATGCTGTTCCAGAAAGCGCCCGACGTGGTCGCCGGTCTCTATGCCGGCCTGTTCGCGGCGAACATCCTGATGGTGCTGATCGGCCTCGTCATCCTGACGCCGTGCATCTGGCTGGTGAACCGGCCGAAGCCGTGGCTGATCGCCTTCATCCTGGCGCTGGTCTGCTCGGGCGTGTTCGCGATCGAACAGAGCGTCTTCGATGTCGGGCTCGTGCTGGGATTCGGCGTGGTCGGCTATGCGATGCGGCGACTCGGCGTGCCGGTCCTGCCGGTGGTGCTGGGCGTCGTGCTGGGCTTCATGGTCGAATCGAACTATCGGCGCTCGCTGGTCCTGTCGGGCGGCGACCATTCGATCTTCCTCGAGGATCCCGTCTCGCTCGGACTGCTCGCCCTCGCCGGGGCGATGACCGCCTATTCGCTGCTGCGGGAGTTCAGGAAGACATGACGACGATCGCCGAAGCGCTGGCCGACGCCAGTCTCCAGGCCTGCCCGACGCCCGCCGCGGACGCGGTCGCGCAGGCCTTGCTGATCGACATCGCCGGCATCTGCGTGGCCGCGCGCGGCACCGATTTCATGCGCGCTGCGCGCGCCGGCGTCGATGCGGGCGGCCCGTGCACGGCGATCGGCCTGCCAGGCGGATTTTCGCCCGCCGACGCCGCGCTGCTCAACGGCACCGCCGCGCATGGCGAGGATTTCGACGACACCTACGAAGGCGGTCCCGTTCATGCCGGCGCGGTCGTGCTGCCGGCCGTCCTCGCCGCCGCCGAGCGCCACGCCATCGCCGGTACGACGGCGCGCCGGGCGATCGTGGTCGGCACCGAGATCACCTGCCGCCTGTCGGAAGTCGTGCCCAAGGCCGTCCACAAGGCCGGCTTCCACCCCACCGCGATCTTCGGCGCCATCGGTGCGGCGGCCGCGGTGTCCTGCGCGCTGGGACTGTCGCGCGCACAGACGGTCCACGCGCTCGGCATCGCCGGCAGCATGGCCTCCGGGATCATCGAATATCTCGCGGAGGGAACCTGGACGAAGCGTATGCATCCCGGCTGGGCGGCGCAGGGCGGCTATCGCGCCGCGCGACTCGCGGCGGGCGGGTTCACCGGCCCGCGAACGCTGTTCGAAGGCACGCACGGCCTGTTCCACGGCTTCGCGCGCGCGAAGCCCGACGACTGGTCGGCCCTGCTCGATGGCTTCGGCACGCGCTGGGTGACCGAGACGGTGGCGTTCAAGCCGCATGCCTGCGGAACGATGATCCACCCCTATATCGACTGCGCGATCCGTCTGCGCGCGCGCGGCCTCGATCCCGCGCGCATCGCGGCCATCGCCTGCGAGACCTCCGACGGCATCCTGCACCGGCTCTGGGAACCGCTGGAGGCCAAGCGCAATCCGCCCAACGGCTATGCGGCCAAGTTCTCGATCCCCTATGGCATCGCCGCGGGGCTGGTGCTGGGCCATGCGGGACTGGGCGCGTTCGAGGATGCGGTCGCGACCGATCCGCGCCTCGTCGCCGTCGCCCGCAAGGTCGGTTACGCCGTCGACCCGGACAATCCCTATCCGCGGCGCTTCACCGGCCACCTGCGCGTGACCCTCGACGACGGGACGACGCTGGAGGAGCGCCAGCCGCATTTCCGCGGCGGCGCCAGCGAACCATTGCCGCGCGCAGAGATCGAGGAGAAATTCCGTCTCAACTGCCGCCATGGCGGATGGAGCGGCGCGCAGACGGCCGCGCTGCTCGACTTCGCGCGCGGCGCCCTGTCCTCGTCCACACCACTCTCCCTCGCGCCATTCGGAGCCTGACCCCATGACCGAACTCCAGGGGCGCGTCGCGCTCGTCACCGGCGCCAGCCGCAATATCGGCCGCGCCATCGCCCGCGACCTGGCGGCGGCCGGCGCCCGCGTGGCCATCAACGCGAAAACCTCGCGTGCCGAAGCCGAGGCCGTCGCGGCGGAGATCGGGCCGGCGGCGATGGTGACGATGGCCGACGTCACCGACCGCGCGGCGGTCGACGCGATGATCGAGGCCGTGCGCGCGCGCTTCGGTCGCCTCGACATCCTGGTCAACAACGCGGCGGTACGCGGCGAGATCCCCTTCGAGCGGCTGGACCACGCGACCTGGAGCCGGATCCTGTCGATCTGCCTCGACGGCGCCTTCCATTGCAGCCAGGCCGCGCTGCCGGCGCTGAAGGAGGCGGGCGGCGGCACGATCGTGAACATCGGCGGCCTGACCGCGCATACCGGCGCGGTGGAACGCGTCCATGTGGTCACCGCCAAGGCCGGGCTGGTCGGTTTCACCCGCGCGCTCGCCCATGAACTCGGGCCGCTCGGCATCACGGTCAACAATGTCGCGCCGGGCATGATGGACACCAAGCGTGGCGCGTCGGCCGGCAACCAGCAGCCGCGCCATCACGCGACCCATCACACGCTGATCGAGCGCCGCGGCCACCCCGACGAGATCGCCGCCACCGTCCGCTGGCTCGCCGGCCCTGGCGGCCGCTTCGTCACCGGCCAGGTGATCCATGTGAACGGCGGAGCCTATCTGGGCGGCTGACTGGCGGCTTCAGGCGGCCTGCGGGACCTCGGCCGCGCGCAGCGCGGCCGCCTGCCGCCGCCCCAGCGCGGCGACGTCGAAATCCGCGATCAGATCGTGGAACAGGCGGTGCCAGTTGATCTCCGCCCGCAGATGCAGGAACACCGAGCCGAGCCCGATCGCCGCGCGATCCATCAGCAGGAACTCGCGCGGCGGGCGCACGCCGCCTATGCGGCGCAACTCG
>VGDA01000049.1 GCA_016869915.1 Alphaproteobacteria bacterium | reverse complement strand
CTGGCGTAGCTTCGTCACCGCCTGTTCGGCGTTGTTCCGCTTCTTCGGCATCTTCGGGCTTCCTTTCCAAGCTGAGTATCTCAATCAGCCTGGTCCAAAAACACCCGGTCAGGTCACATCGGCTGCCTGATGCAGGGGCCGGGCGTGCCTGCGGGCAAGGTCGTGCCGCATCCGGTCTCCACCCTCGACCTCCCGGCGACGTTCTACGACTACGCCGGCCTCTCGCCGTCGCGGGAGATCCATTCGCGCAGCCTGCGCCCGCTGGCGGAGGGCGATGCGACGCGCGACTTCGCCTACAACGAGTGGGACCTGAATGCGTCGCGCTGCGGCGTCGAGCTCACGCTGCGCACGGTGCGGACGCGCACCCACAAGCTGACCCTGGAGACCGGTTCCGGGGCGGGCGAGCTCTACGACCTGGCCTCCGATCCCGGCGAGATGGACAACCGGTTCGGCGATCCCGGCGTCGCCGCGATCCAGCGCGAACTCGCCGACATGATCCGCAGCCGGCCGGGCGACGCGCGCGATCCGCCGATCGCCCCGGTGGGCATGGCGTGAGCGGCCTCGCGATCGCGGTGGATGCCAGCGGCCGGTCGGGGCATGCACGCCTCGACGGGCCGCAGCCGGTCGTCGCCGGCATGTCCGGCACGTGGACGCTTCGGTTCGACGCTGGGCCGGGCGGCCTTCCTGCCGGCGGAGCGATCGCCTGCATCCGGCGCTGGCCGAGCGACTGGGACGTGCCGCAATGCCATTCGCCGGCGGCGCCAGGCTTCACGACGATCTCCTTCGACTCGCCGTGTCGCTACCGCTGGCGCACGCGGCGCTCGATCGAGTGGCATCCCTTCGACCACGTCTTCGAACTTGAGCTGCTCGACGCCGTCCCGCCCGGAAGCGGGGTGACGATGGTGTTCGGCGACCGCGCCGGCGGCGGCCCGGGCCTGCGCGCGCAGACCTTCATCGAGGAAGCATCGCCACTTTCGGTGCGCGTGCGGCCCGGCCAGGGCGCCTGGATCGAGATCGCGCGGCTGGACGTCCGGGTGATCGCCGGCGAGGCGACCCGCTGGGAGCTGATCGCCCCCAGCGACGTCGTCGCCGGCGAGGCGTTCGAACTCGCGCTTCGCGTCGAGGATCCGTGGGGAAACCCCGCCGCCGCGACGACGCGCCCCGAGATCGCCGGCGCGCGATGCACGCCGCTCCCGGACCTTCCCGGGATCCAGCGCTGGACCGCGCGGATCGACGCTCCCGGCGTGGCGCGCCTGCGCGCGCGCGGCCTGCCCGGCGAGCCGCGCTCGAACCCTGTCCGCGTGCACGACGCGGCGCCCGCGACACGGATCCGCTGGGGCGACATCCATGCGCAATGCGTGATCGGCTGCGGCGCGCGCAGCATCGACGCCTTCTTCGCCCATGCGCGCGACTTCGGGCGCATCGACTTCGCCAGCCACCAGGCGAACTGCTTCCTCGTCTCCACGCCGGAGTGGCGAGAGACGGAGGATGCGACCGCGCGCCACAACGATCCGGGCCGGTTCGTGACGCTGCTCGGGCTCGAATGGTCGGCGGACACGGCGAGGGGAGGCGACCGGAACCTGTACTTCCCCGGCGACAGCGCGCCGATCACGCGCTGCAGCCACGAATACGTCGACGACAAGTCCGACGCCGCCAGCGACCTGCCGCTCGCCGAAGACCTGCACGCCCATTACCGCGGGACCCGGGCCATCGTGGCGCTGCATGTCGGCGGACGGACAACGGATCTGAGCCGCCACGAGCCGGGCCTCGAACGGCTGATCGAGGTCCACTCGACGCACGCGACGTCGGAGTGGTTCCTGTTCGAGGCCCTGGAACGCGGTTACCGCATGGGCGTCACCGGCGGCAGCGACGGCGTCGACGGCAGGCCCGGTGCCAGCCACCCGGGCCACCAGGCGGTGCGCAACGTGCGCGGCGGGCTCATGGCCGCGCCGCTGGGCGCGCTGACGCGCGACGGGCTTTGGCAAGCGATGTCGGCGCGCAACTGCTACGCCACCAATGGCGCGCGCATCCGCCTCGAGTTCACGGGCGACGGCCGGCCGATGGGCAGCGAGTTCGCCGCGCGCGCCGCGCCGCTGCTCGCAATCGCCGTCGAGGGCACGGCGCCTCTCGAGGCGGTCGACATCTTCCGGGGCACCACGATCGTGCATTCGGTTGCGTTGCGCGCCGTAGACGCACCGCTTTCAGGTCGCGTGCGCATCGCATGGCGCGGCGCCACGGCGCCGGGCAACTTCTCGAAGTCGCGCATGCGCTGGGACGGCGCCGCGACCCTGTCCGAGGGGGGCTTCCACGACGTCGAGGGCCACGCCTTCGACACCCCCGACGAGGGGATCGTCGCGACGACACCATCGCGCATCGCGTGGCGGTCGATGACCGGCGGCGACTGGGACGGGGTGATCGCGCGCATCGATGCCCCGGCCCACGCGGTGCTGTCGGTCGAGACGCCCCAGATCTCGGCGGCGGTGCCGGTGGGCGCGCTCGCGCGCGGACCCACGCGGTTCCAAGACGCGAAGCCGCTGCGCGAGCTCGAGATCCAGCGATTGCCGTGCGACCCCGGTCCGCCGGGATGGCAGGGCGTGTTCCGCGATCCGTCTCCGCCAACCGGCTGGAGCGCCTACTGGGTGCGGGTGCGCCAGTGGGACGGGGCCTGCGCATGGTCGAGCCCGATCTTCGCCGAAATCGGGGAGCGGTGACGCACGGTCGGGCGCCATGCCGGGATCGCGGCCGGCGCGCTCGACTGCGTCGAGCGTTCCTGCGACCCGCGGCGCAGGCACTCGACGCCCGGCCACGAAAGCCCGATGGCCTCAGAGGCCAGGATGCCGGTAGCTTGACCGCGCGTCCGCGGATCCCGCGCGCAGGCCAGGTGCCGGAGAGACAGGGGGGGCATCGGGGACGACGCTTCGACGCCACGCCAGGGCAATGGCCGCCGCGCAAGCGCGCGCCCCGCCCGTGCGCGCATCGACGCCCCCGTCGCCGCCCCGCGCCCGTCGCCGCCGGCGACACGCTGCCGCGCAAGGGCGACGCCGCCGCGCGCGCCGAGCGTGTCGCGCGCCGCAGCGCGGCCGACCTCGTCGCGCGCGAGATGACCATCGCCGACCTCGTCTCCGCGCGGAAATCGACGCCGGCCGGCGCCCTCGTGAAGCAGCTCCGCGCGCTGCTCGCCGCCGCCTCGCCGGACGAGGCGCGGGCGCTCGAGCGCGCGCCGCTCCGTCCGGAGCCCGCGCCCGCCGACGGCGTCGACCCGGACACCGAGCTCGCGCCGGGCTGGCGCGACGGCGCCCATCCGTACCGCAACCTCCTGTCGCGCAAGGCCTACGAGAAGCAGAAATACCGGCTGCAGGTGGAGCTGCTGAAGCTGCAGGCCTGGGTGGCGGCGGCTGAGCCGCGCGGGGGGCTATCCGCCCTTCCAGCGCCTGACGATGCCGCTGTCGATGCCGAACAGGTCCAGCGCCCGGCCCACCGTGTGGTCGACGATGTCGTCGAGCGTGCTGGGCTGGTTTTAGAAGGCCGGCACCGGCGGGAGGATCACCGCGCCCATCTCCGCCGCCTGGCACATCGCGCGCAGGTGCCCGAGATGCAGCGGCGCCTCGCGCGCGAGCAGCACGACGCGTCGGCGCTCCTTCAGCTGAACGTCCGCGGCGCGCGTGAGGAGCCCGGTCGTGTTGCCCCAGGCGATCTCGGCGAGCGAGCGCATCGAGCATGGCGCGACGACCATGCCGAGCGTGCGGAACGAGCCGGACGAGATGGCCGCGCCGAGATCCGCGGCCGAATGCACGACGTCGGCCATCTCGCAGACCGAGGAGAGCGTGTGGTCCGTCTCGCAGGCGATGGTCTGCGCGCCGGTGCGGCTGACGACGAGATGCGTCTCGAGCCCGGCGGCGCGCGCCGCCTGCAGGCAGCGAATGCCGTAGACGGCGCCCGAGGCGCCCGGGATGCCGACGACGAGACGGTCGGCCATCGTCAATCCGCCCTTGCCGCGGCGCCGGACGACGCGGCGAGGGCCCAGTCGCGGGCGGCGGCGAGGCAGCCGGCGATGAAGGCGCGCGCGCGGCCGGCCCTCCCGGGGTCGAGCCGGTACGGCGCCTCCTCGGCCATGTAGGTGCGCCAGGTCATCTCGAGCTGGATGGCATGGACGCCTTCCGCCGGGCGGCCGAGGCTTCGCGTGATGTGCCCGCCCACGAAGCGGCCGTCCCAGACGACGGAATAGCCGCCATGGCTCCGGGCGGCGCGCTGCACCGCGGCGACGAGCGACGGGTCCGCCGACTGGCCGTGCACCGAGCCGAAGTTCATGTCCGCGAGCGTGCCGTCGAAGAAGCGCGGCACCTGGCTGCGTATCGAGTGCCCGTCCCACAGCACCGCGACGCCGTGCCTCGCCCGGAGCCGCCCGAGCTCGGCGCGCAGCGCGTCGTGGTAGGGACGCCAGTACCTGCTCACGCGCGCCTCGACCTCGGCCGGTCCCGGCTCCCTGCCGGCCGCGTAGATGGGTTCGAAGGCGAAGGTGGTCAGCGGCACCAGTTCGGTCACGCTGCGCCCGGGGTAGAGCGAGGCGTTCGTCGGGTCGCGGTTGATGTCCACGACGTAGCGCGACTGCCTCGCCACGATCAGCCCGACGCCGAGCCCGGGCGCCACGTCGTAGAGCGCGTCCACGAACCAGTCCGTGTCCTCGGTCCGCAGGGCCTCCGGCGTCATCGTGGCGGCGATCCCCGCGGGGATCCGCGTCCCCGCATGCGGGACGCTGACCAGCAGCGGCGCGTCGCCGGGCACGAAGTCGAAGACCTCGTCCATGCCGTCCATCCCCCCTTATAACTATACTAGTATATATTATTTGACATGGAGGCGAGAAGCGCCTTCTAGTCGGCGGCAGGCGAGGCGCCTCGGCGCGTCGCCGCCACGGGGGGACGGATGGACGACAGCGATCGCGGGCCCGCGCCGCCGCTCCAGGGCTTGACCGTCCTCGACTTCTCGCGCGTGCTTGCCGGGCCGTTCGCCACCGCGCTGATGGCGGATATCGGCGCCGAGGTGATCAAGGTCGAGCCGCCGGGCGGCGACGAGTATCGCCGCATCGGCCCCTTCGTCCGCGGGGAAGGCGCGCCCTTCCGGTGCGCCAACCGCGGCAAGCGCTCGATCGTGCTCGACCTCAAGCTGCCCGAGGACCTCGCGGCGGCGCAGGCGCTCGCGCGCGACGCCGACGTGGTGGTGGAGAACTTCCGGCCCGGCGTGGCCGACCGCCTCGGCATCGGCTACGCGACGCTCGCGGCGCTCAACCCGCGGCTCGTCTACCTCAGCGTATCGGGCTTCGGCCAGGTCGGGCCGATGCGCGAGCGTCCCGCCTACGACATCATCGTGCAGGCGGAGAGCGGGATCATGTCGCTGACAGGCGACCCCGCCGGGCCGCCGACGCTGGTGGGCGAGGCCATGGGCGACCTCGTCGCGGGGCTCTACGGCGCGTGGGCGGTGTCCAGCGCCCTGGTGGGCCGCGCGCGGACGGGGCGCGGCTGCCATGTCGACCTCGCCATGTTCGACGCGCTGCTGTCGATGCTGCCGACGGGCGCCGCGCGCTACCTCGCCACCGGCGCCGTCCCCGGGCGCGTCGGCAACCGGCATCCGCTCTCGGCGCCGTTCGGCGTGTTCGACGCGGGCGACGGCCATGTCGCGATCGCCGTGCTCAACGAGAAGCTGTTCGAGGTCTTCGCCGCCTGCATCGGACGCCCCGAGATCGCGCGCGACCCGCGCTTCGCCAGCGATCCGGACCGCGCGCGGAACGAGGCCGAGCTGCGCGCGATCGTCGAGGCCTGGACGCGCGCGCGCGGCACCGCCGAGTCGGTCTCCTCCCTCGCGCACGCCGGCATCCCGGCCGCGCGCATCGCCGACATCGGGCAGGCCATCGATTCCGAGCAGTCGAGGGCGCGCGGCCTGTTCCGCGCCGATGGAGACATGCCGCCCCTGCCGGAGCAGCCGGCGCGGTTCTCGGGCGTGGCGCGCGGCCGCCCCGCGCCGGTCCCGCGCCTCGGCGAGCATGGCGAGGCCCTGCGCCGTCGCATCGAAGGGAAGGAGGGCTGAGACGCCATGGAGTTCGCGCCCTCGGCCGACGACCTGGCCATCGCCGAATCGATCCGCCAGCTCTCCGACGACCTGCTGCGCGCCAGGGCACAGGACATCGACGAGACCGGGCGCTTCGTGTCGGAGCACCTGGCGCCGCTCGCCGGGCTCGGCGTCATGGGCCTCAACCTGCCGGAGCGCTGGGGCGGGGCGGGCGCGTCCGCGGTGGCGCTCTACCTCGGGATGGAGTCGATGGCCGCCGCCTGCTGCTCGACGGCCTCGATGGTCGGCGCGCACTTCCTCGCCACGGACGCCATCCTGATCGGCGGCGACGACGCGCAGCGCGCCCGCTTCCTGCCCCGGGCCGCGCGCGGCGGGATCCTCGGCGCTTTCGCCCTCACCGAGCCGCGTGCGGGATCGAACCCGGCCGACATGTCGACGCGCGCGACGCGCGAAGGCGGGGGCTACCGGATCACCGGCACGAAGCACTTCATCTCGAACGCCGGGCATGCCGACTTCATCGTCGTCTTCGCGAAGACCGACCCGCAGGCCGGCGCGCGCGGCATAACCGCCTTCGTCGTCGACCCGAGGGCGGGCGGCGTCTCGGTCTCGCGGCCCGAGAAGACGATGGGCCTGCGCGGCGGCCATGCCCACGAGGTCGCGCTGGACTGCGTCGTCGCGGAGTCCGACCGGCTCGGTCCCGAGGGCTCCGGCTTCCGCACCGCGCTCAAGGTGCTCGACAACGGCCGGGTCGAGGTGGCCGCGATCTGCACTGGCATGGCGCGAGAGGCGCTCGCGCTTGCCCTGTCCTGGGCGCGCCAGCGCGAGGTGGGAGGGCAGCCGATCGCGGGCTTCCAGGGGCTGCAATGGATGCTCGCCGACATGGCGACCGAGCTCGACGCGGCGCGCCTGCTTGGGCTGCGCGCGGCGTCGCTGCGCGCCAGCGGCGCGCGCTTCTCGCAGGAGGCGTCGATGGCGAAGCTCTTCGCCTCCGAGCGCGCCGGCGCGATCGTCGACCGCGCCCTGCAGATCCATGGCGGCTACGGCTACTCGCGCGCGCTGCCGCTCGAGCGCATGGCGCGCGACATCCGCATCATGCGCATCTACGAGGGCTCGTCGGAGATCCAGCGCAACATCATCGCGCGCGCGCTGCTGGCCCCGCCCTGAGCCCCCATCCCGATAATTGGACTATACAGGTATATCACTATCCTTGACATGGCTGCCGCGCCATCCTCTAGTCGCGCCACGGGGACCGTGCGCGCCCGCGCGCGGCGGCGCAGGGGAAGCCGGGGGATCGGATGAGCGCGTTCTACCGGGAGGCGGTGCCGACGCTGGCGCCATACAACGCCGGGCTCGGCGCCGAGGAGATCCGGCGGCTCCACGCGCCGCCGCGCATCGCCAAGCTTGGCAGCAACGAAAATCCCTACGGGCCCCATGCCGACGTCCGCGCCGCGATCGCCGAGGCCGCGTCGATCGCGCAATACCCGGACCCGAATTGCCGCGACCTTCGCGAGGCGATCGCCCGCGACCTCGGGATCGATCCCGGCCGGCTCGTCTTCGGCAACGGCTCGGAGGACATACTCGGCTTCGCGAGCCGTTGCTTCCTGAACGCGGCGGACGAGGTGGTGCTTTCCTCGCCGACCTTCTCGGTGTACCGCGACAACGCGGTCGTCATGGGCGCGCGGGTGGTCGACGTCCCGCGCCGGCAGGACCTCTCTCTCGACGCCGCGGCCACGATCGCCGCGCTGACGCCCCGCACGAAGCTGCTGTTCCTGTGCAACCCGAACAACCCGACCGGGAACCCGATCCCGGCGGCCGAGTTCGCGGCGATCTGCGCCGCCGCGCCGCCCGGCTGCGCCATCATGGTCGACGAGGCCTACTACGAGTATGCGCGCGGCGACGGCTACCCGGAGAGCATCCCGCTGCTGGACGGACTGGGCAGGACATGCCTCGTTCTGCGGACCTTCTCGAAGGCCTTCGGTCTCGCCGGCCTGCGCATCGGCTACGCGATCGCGTCCGATGCGTCCGTCGCCCGCCACCTCGACCTCGTGCGGACCGCCTTCAACGTCAACCGCCTCGCGCAGGTCGCCGCGCTCGCCGCATGGCGCCAGCGCGGCGCGGTCAAGGATGTCGTGGACGCCACGCGGGCCGAGCGGGTTCGCGTCGCGCGCGCGCTCGCGGCGCTCGGGCACGCCCCGGTCGAGAGCCGCGCCAACTTCCTGTTCCTCGACACGCGACGACCAGCCGCGGCGATCTCGCAGGCGCTCCTGCGCCAGGGCGTGATCGTCAAGCCCTGGGGCGGCGCCTTCGCCACGTGGATCCGGGTGACGACCGGCAGCCCCGAGGACAACGACCAGTTCCTCGCCGCCTTCGCGCGCGCCCTGCGCGACGTCGGCGTCGCCACAGCGTGAACGACGTGCCTGTAACAGCGATCCAGAGGGAGGACAAGTGATGCGACTTCGCGATATCCGGACGGCCGTCCTGGCCTTCCTCGCCGCCGCCCCGCTCGCGGGCGCGGCGGCGCAGACGACCCTCACGATGAACGCCACGGAGCTCGGTCCGATGCGGACCGTCTTCGCGCCGCACATCCCGGCCTTCGAGCGGGAGCACAACGTGCGCGTCAACATCGTCGCGGGCCTCGGCGCGCCGACGGTCGCCATGGCGCGAAACAAGGAGGTCGACGTCCTCATCACCGACCCCGTCTATTCCTACCAGATGCAGAAGGAGAACCTGCTCGTCCCGCTCGACCGGTCGAAGATCCCGGCGATGGGGGACCTCTACCCCGTCGCGCTGATGGACGCGCACCAGGTCGGGCTGTTCTACGGCAGCTTCGGGATCTGCCACCTGCCGGCGCGCACGGGACCCATGGAGGCGTGGTCCGACCTCTGGCGCCCCGACCTGAAGGGGCGGGTGAGCGTGCGCAGCTTCCGCGTCGACTCGATAAGCCTGCTCGTCACGATGGCGAAGCAGGCCGGCGGCAGCGAGCGCAACCCCGACGCGGGGTTCCGCAAGATGGCCGAGCTGGCGCCGAGCATCGCAAAGTACTTCGAGAACTGGGGCGAGCTCTCGACGCTGTTCCGGACCGGCCAGGTGTGGGCCGCGACCTGCACGAACGGCCGCGCCAACTGGCTGGCCACGGACCAGAACCTGCCCGTGCGCTTCGTCTCGCCCAAGCCCGGCGCCTTCGCGCTCATCGGCACGCTCCAGGTCGTCGCGGGCAGGCCGAACACCGACCTCGCGATGCGGCTCGTCAACTTCCTGCTGAGCGCGGAGGTCGCGGCCGACATGGCGCGGATCATGAACTACGGCTCCGCCAACGCGAAGCTCCAGCTGGCGCCGGAGATCGCCGCGCGGGTGCCCTATGGCCGCACCGAGATCGAGGGGCTCATCAACATCGACTGGGCCTATGTCGACGCGAACAGCCGCGCCTGGGAGGAGCGCTGGAACAAGGAGGTCGCGTTCCGCTGAGCCGCCGCCGCCGGGCCGCGTGGCCCGGCGGCGACGCCAACGGGGCCGAGGCACATGACCGATTCCTTCGTTTCCCTCCGCAGCCTGCGCAAGAACTACGGCCAGGTGCGCGTGCTCGACGACGTGTCGCTCGACATCGCGCGCAACCAGTTTGTCTCCCTGCTGGGCCATAGCGGCTGCGGCAAGACCACGACGCTGCGCATCGTCCTCGGCTTCCTGCAGGCCGACTGCGGCTCGGTGCTCATCGACGGGCGGGACATGACCGACGTCTCGCCCCGGCATCGCGGCATCGGCATGGTGTTCCAGAGCTACGCGCTCTGGCCCCACATGACGATCTACGAGAACGTCGCCTTCGGCCTGCGCGTGCGCAAGGTCGCGGAGCCGGAAGTCGCCGCGCGCGTCGGCGACGTCGTCGCGCGGCTCCACCTCGGGGGGCTGGAGCAGCGCCTCCCGCGGGAGCTGTCCGGCGGCCAGCAGCAGCGCGTCGCCCTCGCCCGCGCGCTGGTCATCGACCCCCCGCTCCTGCTGCTCGACGAGCCCCTGAGCAACCTCGACCGCCAGTTGCGCGAGGACATGCGCCTGGAGCTCAAGCACCTGCAGAAGCGGATCGCCCAGACGACCATCTACGTCACCCACGACCAGGACGAGGCGCTGTCGCTCTCGGATCGCGTCGTGGTGATGAACAGGGGGCGCATCGAGCAGCAGGGAACGCCGCAGGAGATCTACTACGAGCCCCGCACCGAGTTCGTCGCGCGCTTCATCGGCAAGGCCACGTTCCTCGACGTCGCGATCGAGGCGGTCGACCCGGGAGGCCGCGCACGGCTCCGCGCGCGCGACGGCACGCCGATCGTCGTCGAGCGCCTGCGCCAGGCCGCCGGGCACGCCCCCGGGGACCGCGCGTTGCTCGCCGTGCGGCCCGAGGAGGCGGTCCTGGTGCCGGCCACGGAGCCGGGCGCGCTCCGCGCGCGGGTCGTCGAGCACCTCTTCCTGGGCAGCGTCTACAGGTACCAGCTCGCGCTCGCCGACGGCAGCGACGTCTTCATCGACAGCCGCGGCCCGATCGACGGCGGCGCCGATGCAGGCCTGCGCTTTGCCGGCGGCTGCCTCGTGCCGAAGGCGCCCGCGTGAGCGCGGCCGCGACGACCGCGCGGCTGCCGCGGATCGCGCCGCAATGGCTGCTGCTGGCGCCCGCCGGCCTGCTGCTGGGCGGCCTGTTCGGGTTCCCGCTCGCCTGGCTGGCCCAGTTCAGCCTGACGCCGCCCGGCACGCAGCCCGCGCTGCTCGGCCCGGTCACGCTGGACAACTACGCCCGCTTCCTCGGGGACGCCTTCTACCTCGAGCGCATTCTCTGGACGACGATCCGCGTTTCGCTGCTGTCCTGCGCGATCGCGGTGGCGATCGGGTACCCGCTCGCCTTCTGGGTGGCGCAGACGCGCAGCCAGAAGCTCAAGGCCGCGCTGATAGCGGCGATCGTCTGCCCGCTCTGGCTGAACACCGTGATCCGCGCCTTCGGCGTCATGCTGCTGCTCTTCGACAACGGGCCGGTGGTTGCGCTCGCCGAGGGCGTCGGCCTGCCGCCGCTCCAGCTGCTGTACAACGAGACGGGCGTGGTCATCGGCCTCGCCTACCTCGCGATCCCCTTCTTCGTGATCGCGATGATCGGCGTGATCGAGCAGATCGACGCCCGGCAGGTCGAGGCCGCGTACTCGCTCGGCGCCAGCGGCCCATACATGTTCCGCCGCGTGATCCTGCCCGCGACGCTGCCCGGCGTGCTCAACGGCTTCGTCCTGATCTTCTGCATAAGCATCGCCTCCTTCGCCATCCCGCAGCTCCTGGGAGGAGGGAAGGTCCCGATGCTCGGGATGCTGATCTACCGCACCGCCAACGTGTCGGGGAACGTCGCCTTCGCCTCGGCGATGAGCTTCATCCTGCTCGCGGCGACCATCCTGTCGCTCTCCGTCGTGACCATCGCGCTCAAGCGCGCGGCGGCGAGGCGCTGACCATGGCCGCGTTCCGCAAGCCCAGGGATCCCGGTCGCCTCGCCCTGTCGGCATTCGGCGCCTTCTGGGTGCTCGTGATGGTCGCGCCGATCCTGGTCATCGTCGCCGCGTCGTTCAACCCACGCCACATCGTGTTCCCGCCGGAGGGGTTCACGCTCGCCTGGTACGGGAAGGCCCTAGGGTCGGAGAACTTCGTCCGCGCCTTCCTGCTGAGCGTCAAGATCGGGGTCGTCGCCGCCGCCGCCTCGGCGGCGGTGGCCCTGTGCGCGGCGGTCGCGATCGTGCGCTACCCGTTCCGCGGCAAGGAGGCGATCGTGCAGGCGCTGATGTCGCCGCTGCTGATCCCGACGGTCGTCATCGGGCTCGCGATCTACCAGGCGGCGATCATGGTCGGGATCGGGCGCTCCTTCCTCGCGCTGGTCATCGGCCACGTCATCATCGCCTTCCCGTTCCCGCTGCGCACGATCATGGCCAACCTGCAGGGCACCGACCCGTCGCTGGAGGAGGCGGCGATCATGCTCGGCGAGCACCCGGTTCGCGCCTTCTTCAAGGTCACGTTCCCGCAGGTGCGCATGGGCGTCGCGGGCGGCGCGCTGCTGAGCTTCATCGTCTCCTGGAACAACTACCCGCTCTCGATCTTCCTCTCGACGCCCGAGTTCGCGCCGCTGCCGGTCGAGATCTTCTTCTACCTGCAATGGCAGTTCGAGCCGCTTATCGCGGCGGTGTCCTCGATAACGATCGTCTTCTCCATCCTGCTCATCTTCGCGGTGGAGCGGATGATCGGCCTGTCGGCCTTCACCAGATGACCAGGATCGCCCAGGAGGTTGAAAGCGATGCGTGACTTCATGGAGGCGCTGCGCGCCCAGGGACAGCTGCTGACCGTGGGCCGGGAGGTCCAACCGAAGCACCAGCTCGCGGCGATCACCGACCTCGTGCAGAAGAAGCACGACAAGCCCCTGCTCTTCGAGAAGGTCGCGGGGACGCGCTTCCCCGTGCTCACGTCGGTCTACAGCAACCGCGCGCGCCTCGCGCAGATCCTCGGCATCAAGCCGACGGAGTTCTGCCGCAAGTGGCACCAGCTCACCTCGCTCGGCACCGCGCTCAAGGAGCCGCCGATCCGCCACGTCCCGCTGCCGGGCGACCTCGAGGACCTCAAGCTCAGCGACCTGCCGCTGATCACCTACTCGGAGCGCGACGCCGGCCCCTACTTCACCTCCGCCATCTACCTCGCCGAGGAGCCGGAGACGAAGGTCCGCAACCTCTCCTTCCACCGCTCGATGTACGTCAGCGACAAGGAGATGCGCGTGCGCCTGGCCCCGCGCCACCACCTGACGCTCTACCACGAGAAGGCCGAGAAGATGGGCAAGCCGCTCGAGGCGGCCATGCTGATCGGCCCGCCGCCCCAGCTCTTCCTCACCGCCGCTACGCCGCTGCCCTACGACGCGGACGAGGTCGAGGTCGCGGCGCAGCTGCGCGGCGAGCCCATCGAGATGCGCCCGTGCAAGCACGTCGACCTCAAGGTGCCGGCGAGCACCGAGATCGTGATCGAGGGGCGCTTCCTGCCCAACGAGCGGCGCCCGGAGGGGCCCTTCGGCGAATTCATGGGCTACTACGTGCCCGTGGGCGACAACGCGGTGTTCGAGGTCCTCGGCGTGACGGCCAGGCCGGGCGCGGTCTTCCACAGCATCCTCTGCGGCTCGCCCGAGGAGGTGCTGACGCTCGAGATCACGATCGCGGCGAACATCTTCCAGCGGATCAACTCGGTCCTGCCCGGGATCGTCGACGTCATCTGCCTGCCCTTCGCGTTCC
>VGDA01000048.1 GCA_016869915.1 Alphaproteobacteria bacterium | reverse complement strand
GCGCCGCGCCATCCCGCCGCGCCTCGTGGCGCTCCTCGCCGAGGGCATCGACGAATGCCTCGCGAATCCCGGGCCGAAGGGCCGGAACTTCAACGGCGATGGCTCGCCGGGTCGCTTCGCCGGCGATGTCTTCATGTGGACCTTCAACGAGAAGATCCGGCGCTTCGTGCGCGAAAGCCCGCTGGGCGAGATCGCCGCGGCCTTCATGGGCTCGCGCGAGGTGCGCCTGATGCTCGACCAGATGTTCGTGAAGGAGCCCGGCACGCCCGCGAAGTCGCCCTGGCACCAGGACGTCACCTACATGTACGCGGACGGGGACCAGCTCTGCTCGTTCTGGGTCGCGGTCGATCCGGTCAGCCGCGAGTCCGGCGCGGTCGAGTGGCTCAGGGGCTCGCACGCCTCGGGCGTCCTCTACAAGGCGACCGGGTTCGATCCGCGCATCACCTACGAGACGGAGGACTACGCGACGCTGCCGGACATCGAGGCCGAGCGCGACCGCCACGACATCGTCCACTACGACACCGAGCCTGGCGACGTCGTGCTCAACCACCTGCGCACGGTGCATGCGGCGCCGGGGAACCTGACCGCGCGCAACCGCCGTGCCGTCGCGTTCCGCTATGCGGGCGACGACGCGCGCTACGTCGTGCGCAAGAAGGGCTCGCGCCCGATCCGCGACCCCGGCCTGCAGCCCGGCGATCCCATGGCCAGCGACGTCTTCCCGCTGGTCTTCCCGCGCGAGCGGATGGCGCTCTAGGAGGTCGCCCCGGCCGGCGTCAGCGGCGCCCGGCCCCGAATTCCTCCCAGAGGATGCCGCCGACCTCGGCCATCGCCAGGTCGACCTGCGCGTTGCGGCGACCGAGCGTGGCCGAGTTGCCGCGCGGCAGCGCGGTCGGGTCGTCGGTGAAGAGGGCGAAGGCGATGGCGTCGCCCTCGCCGCGCAGGATGATCCCGGCGTCGTTGCGGATCCGGCGGAAGCTGCCGGTCTTGTTCGCGACCGCGCCGGCGGGCAGGAACCGGGGCACTCGGTCGCGCAGCTGCTGCGCGCGCAGGATCTCCATCATGTCCGCGCAGGCGGCGGCGCTGCCGGCCTTGCCCTCGTGGATCATCGCGCAGAGCGCCGCCATGTCCTGCGCCGAGGACGTCGTGTTCTCGGGCGAGCGCCGGAACGCGAGGCCGGCGAGGTCCATGTCGCGCTCGCGCGACGCGGCGAGCATCTCGCCATAGGTCGGCGGCGGGACGGGCGGGATCCCGTAGCCATGCGCGAAGAGCGCGGGCATCGGGAGCGAGACGTGGATGTCTTGCAGGCCGAGGCGCCGCATCGTCGCCGTCGTCGCCTCGGCGCCGACCAGTTCCTGCAGCATGTGCGTCGCGGTGTTGTCGCTGACGACGATCATCAGCATGGCGAGGTCGCGGATCGTCGGCGCGAGGCCGCCGCCGAGCTTCTGCAGCACGCCCGAGCCGATGATGCGGTGCGCCTCGGACAGCCCGATGCGGTCCGACAGCGCGAACCGCCCCTTGTCGGCCTGGCGGTAGACCTCGACCATCAGCGGCACCTTGTAGACGCTCGCGGTCGGGAAGAGGCGGCGCGGCGCGATGGACACGACCTCGCCGCTCGACAGGTGCCTCGCGCTGAATCCGACATCGAGGCCGAGCGGGGCGAGGACGTCTTCGATGCGGGACTGGACGCTCATGCTGTCTCCAAGGTCTCGTCGTGCGCGCGGCCACGCCGCGGCCTCATCATGCGACGCCCCGGGCCGCCAACGCATCCGGCGGCGTGCGTCAATCCCTGCCGGCTGCGCGGGGCAGGACGAGTCGAGCCAGCAATCCGCCCTCTCGCGCCGCGCCGAGCCGGAGCTCGCCGCCACTCGCCTGCGCGAAGCGCTGGACGATCGCGAGGCCAAGTCCCACGCCGGACCCGGTCCGCGCCGGATCGAGCTGGACGAAGGGGGACATGGCGCGGTCGCGGTCGGCCGCGGCGATGCCGTCGCCGGAATCGCCGATCTCGATGGCGAGCGTCGCTCCCTCCTCGACGATGCGCAGGCGGACAGGCGGGCGGCCATGGCAGAGCGCGTTGTCGACGAGGTTCGACACGGCGCGCTTGGTCGCGCCGCTGCGCAGCTGCAGGACGGCGCGCCCGGGGCCCTCGTAGGCGACGTCATGGCCGCGATCCGCCGCGTCGGAGGCGAGCGTCTGGAGGATGGCGGCGACGTCGACCGGCCGGGCCTGCTCCCCGTCGCGCCCCCCGCGGATGTAGTCCAGCGTGCGCGCGACCATCGCGTCCATCTCGGCGAGGTCGGCCTCCATGCGCGCGCGATCCTCGCCCTCCGGCAGGAATCCCACGCGCAGGCGCATGCGCGCCAGCGGCGTGCGCAGGTCGTGGCTCATAGCCGCGAGCGCCTCGGTCCGGTCCTCGACCAGCCGCGCGATGCGCTCCTGCATGGCGTTGAACGCCGCCGCGGCGTGGCGGACCTCGTCGGGTCCCTCCATCGGGACCGGCCGCGGCGTGGGATCGCGGCCGATGCGGTCCGCGGCGCCGGCGAGGCGTCGCAGCGGCCCGGTGATCCAGCGCACCACGAGGATCGAGACGAGGGCGATGCCCAGCGCCATGGCCACCATAGAGGAGATGGCGCCATGGTCGAGCCGGCTTCCCGCGCCATCGAGCCAAGGCCCGGAGAAGACGATCCAGCCCCCGCCCGCCGTGGGCGCCGCGCCGAGCATCCTGTGTCCCGGTTCCGCCTTCGGGTCCCAGCCGAGGCGCGCGCCGTCGCCGAGCCGGGCGGCCGCCCGCGACAGCGGCTCGGGAGGGGGCACCTCCGGCAGCGGAGCGACGCGGTCCCAGTGGATCTCGAGGCCCGGACGCGAGATCGCGTGCGCGGCGCGGTCGCGCTCGGCCTCGGGCAGGGGCGCGACGGCCGCGCGCGCCGCGGCCACGCGGTCCGCGAGCCTTTCGATCCTCGCGCCCTCCTCGGAACCACGCAGCGCACGCTCATGCACCCACATGCTACCGACATGCAGGAGCATGAGGCCACCGAGCAGCAGGAGCGTGACGCGCCCGGCGAGGCTCGCGGGCCAGGGCATGGTCATGCGCGCGAGACGTCCGCGACGAGCACGTATCCTGCGCCGCGAACGGTCTTTATCAGGGAGGGGCTGTCGGGCTCGGGCTCGATCTTCCGGCGCAGGCGGCTCACCTGGACGTCGATCGTTCGATCGAAGGGATCCGCGCCGACCCGGCGCTTGCCGACCTCCAGGAGCTGCTCGCGGGACAGGATGCGCTGTGGGTGCTGCAGGAACGCGAGGAGCAGGTCGTACTCGGCTCCGGAGAGATCGACGGCGACGCCGTCGGGCGAGGTGAGTTCGCGTCGCGCGGTATCGAGCACCCATCCCGCGAAGGACAGTCGCCGCGAGCGCGGGTCGGGCCGCGCATCCGCGAGAGCGGCGCGGCGGAGCAGGGCGCGCACGCGCGCCACGAGCTCGCGCGGCGCAAAGGGCTTCGCGACATAGTCGTCGGCGCCCAGCTCGAGCCCGAGGACGCGGTCCATCTCCTCGCCGCGCGCCGTCAGCATGAGGACGGGCACGCGCGAGCGCTCGCGCAGCCGACGCAAGAGGTCGAGGCCGGTGGCACCCGGCAGCATGACGTCGAGCAGGACGACGTCGGGCGGACCGGACGGACGCTCCAGCACGTCCCACATCTCGCGGCCGTCCCGCGCGGTAGACACGATCATCGACGCATCGCGCAGCAGGCGGGCGACGAGGCTTCGCATCTCGCCGTCGTCCTCGACGACGAGGACATGCGCCTGCGGGTCGAGCAGGCGGCGCTCGGCACCCTCGTTCACCGGGTGGCCTCGACCGGCGCGTAGCGCGCCTGCACGCGGGGCTGGCCGGCCGCGGGCACCAGCTGCACGACGACGCGCAACGACGGCTCGGCCTTGAAATCCCCGGTGGCGACCAGCGCCTTGCCATCGCCGCGCGGCGCGAAGGCGAGCGTCTGCTGGCGACCGGCCGCGAGCACGATGGCCGTGGCGGACGCGCCAGTGGCGGGCAGGGGGCGGTCGCTGGCGTCGTAGAGGAAGAACGTCAGGCGGCCGTCCTGTGCAAGCAGCTCGCCATGGTAGCTGCCGATGTCCTGCATCTGGCCGCCATTGGGCCCGCGCGACGGGCCATGAGCCGGCGCAATCGACGGGACGGTGGCCAGGAGGGCCGCGAGCAGGGTGCGCCTTTCGAGCATGGTGTGTCTCCCGGGGTTCAGAATGTCTCGGCGACGGTCGCGCGGCCAGCCTGGCGTTCGGTCGCGTCGGCGCGCAGGCGCTCCAGCGCTGGACGGCCGAAGCGATGGAAGAGGATGGGCGTCACGATCGTGTCGAGGAGCGTGGCGCTCACCAGGCCCCCAAGGATCGTGATGGCGACGGGGTGCAGGATCTCCTTGCCCGGCGCGTCGGCGCCGATGGCGAGCGGCACGAGCGCGAGGCCGGCGGAAAGCGCCGTCATCAGGACGGGCGTCAGCCGCTCCGAGGAGCCGCGCAGCACGAGCGCGAGGCCCCAGCGTTCGCCCTCGTGGAGCGCGAGGTTCAGGTAGTGGCTGACCTTCAGGATCCCGTTGCGCGCCGCGATTCCGGCGAGCGTGACGAACCCGACCAGCGTCGCGACGGAGAGCGGCTGTCCGGAGATCCAGATCGCCGCCACGGCGCCGACGAGCGAGAGGGGCACGCTCGCCATGACGATCGCCGCGAGCAAGGCCGACCGGTAGCGCGAGTAGAGCACGACGAAGACGAGACCGAGCGAGATCGCGGCGAGGGCAGCGATCATGCGCATCGCCTCCTCCTGGGCCTGGAACGTGCCCTCGAGCGTTGCCGCGTATCCGGCCGGCATCTGCATGCCGGCCATCTCGGTCCTTATGCCCGCGACGACCGTCGCCATGTCGACGCCCGGCGCCGCATTGGCGAGGACGACGATGCGCCTCCGCGCGCCCTCGCGCAGGATCTGGTTCGGGCCGTCGCCCTCCTCGACGCGCGCGAGCAGGCCGAGGGGAACGCGTCCGTGCGGCGTGGGGACCAGCGCCTCCGCGAGGCGTGCCGTCGTGCGGTCCTCGTCGGCGAGCCGCAGCACGACGTCGAAGCGCCTTGCGCCGTCGAGGATCTGGCTCACGACCGCGCCACCCGTCAGCGTCTGTAGCGCGTCGGTCAGCGCTGCGGCAGGGACGCCGTAGAGGGCGGCGCGCTCGTGGTCCACGGCGATGCGCAGCTGGGGGATGCGGACCTGCCGCTCGAGCTGCAGGTCCGCGAGACCGGCGACGTTCGCGGCGAGGCGCGTGCGCATGGTCTCGCCAAGCGTGCGCAGGGTGTCGAGGTCGTCGCCATGGATCTTCAGAGCGATCTGCGCGCGCACGCCCGAAAGCATGTGGTCCAGCCTGTGGCTGATCGGCTGCCCGAGGTTGACGGCGGCCGGGAGAGCCGCCAGCCGCGCGCGGATGTCAGCGAGCACCGCGGCGCGGGGCCGCCCGGCCTCGCGCAGGTCGATGTCCAGCTCGGACGAATGGACGCCCTCGGCATGCTCGTCGAGCTCGGCGCGCCCGGTGCGGCGCCCGACGCCCTTCACTTCGGGGATCGCAACCAGAAGGCGCTCGGCCACCCGCCCGAGCGCGTCCGATTCCGCGAGCGATATGCCCGGCTGGTAGGTCAGGTTGATGACCAGCGTTCCCTCGTTGAATGGGGGCAGGAAGGCGCGCGGCAGGAACGGAACGCTCGCGGCCGCGACAGCAACGGCGGCGCAGGACATCCCGATCGCGAGCGACCTGTGCGCGAAGGCGCGGCGCAGAAGCCGCTCCTGCCCTGACTTGAGGAGCCGCACCAGCGCGCCGTCGCCGGCGCCCATGCGCCTCATGCCGGGAAGGAGCAAGGCGCAGAGCGCGGGCGTGACGGTAACGGCGACGAGCAGCGAGCAGAGGATGGAGACGATGTAGGCGATGCCGAGCGGCGCGAAGAGACGCCCCTCGATGCCGCCGAGGGCGAAGAGCGGCAGGAAGACGAGCACGACAACCATCGTCGCGTAGAGGATGCCGGAGCGCACCTCCGAGCTTGCGGCGGCGACGATGCGTGCGACCGGCAGCGGCGTCGCGCGCGCCGCGTTCTCCTTCAGGCGGCGCAGGATGTTCTCGACGTCCACCACCGCGTCGTCGACCAGCTCGCCCACGGCTATGGCCAGGCCGCCGAGCGTCATCGTGTTGATCGACAGGCCGAAGGCCGCGAACACGATCGCCGTCACGAGGATCGATAGCGGGATGGCGAGCAACGAGATGAACGTCGTCCGCGCGTTCAGCAGGAAGGCAAGCAGGACGATCGCGACGACGACGAAGGCCTCCGAGAGCACCTGCGTCAGGTTCTCGATCGACCGCGTGATGAAGTCCGCCTGCCGGAACTTCACTCGGTCGGCGACGACGCCCCGCGGCATGCCGGCCTGGAGTTCGGCGAGCGCGGCCTCCACCGCGCGCGTCAGCCTTATCGTGTCGGCGCCAGGCTGCTTGGCGATGGCGAGGATCACCGCAGGCTGGCCGTCGACGCCGGCGTCGCCTCGCTTGAACCTGGGGCCGTATTCGACCCTCGCCACCTGCCTGAGCGCGATCGGCTGGCCATCGCGGAAGCCTATGGTGGCGTTGCGAAGGTCCTCGAGCGAGGTCGAGCGCCCGATGTTCCGGATGAGGAACTCGCGGCCGGCCTGGTCGACATATCCGCCCCCCGCGTTCGCGCCGAACTGCCGCAGCGCGGACACGAGCTGGTCGCTGGCAAGGTCGAGAGCGTGGAGGCGCTCGAGGTCTGGCATGACCCGGAACTGGCGCACCTCGCCGCCGATCGGCGTGACCTGCGAGACGCCGGGAATGGTCAGCAGCCGCGGACGCATGGTCCAGTCGGCGAGGTCGCGCAGCTCCATGGGGCCCGTGGCGCCCCCGGGAGGCGCGGTCATCGCGACGAGCATGATCTCGCCCATGATCGACGAGACCGGCGCCATCGACGGGATGACGCGCGCGGGAAGCTGCTGCTGGACCTGGCCGAGCCGCTCGCCCACCTGCTGGCGTGCGCGCCAGATGTCGACGTTCCAGTCGAACTCGACATAGACGATCGACAGCCCGACCGTGGATACCGAGCGCACCCTCGTCACGCCGGGAAGGCCGTTCACCGCCGTCTCGATGGGGAAGGACACGAGCTGCTCGACCTCCTCCGGCGCGAAGCCCTCCGCCTCGGTCATCAGCGTCACGGTCGGCTTGTTCAGGTCGGGGAAGACGTCCACCGGCATCCGGGAGAGGACGAACATGCCGTACAGGCTCGCGAGCAGCGCGGCCGCGAGCACGACGAGCCTGTTGCGCAGCGAGAAGCCGACGATGGCGTTGAAGATCATGGACGCGCGCTCGCCTCAGCGGACCTGCGCGACCAGCGCTGCACCGTGGACCACGACGCGACGGCCCGCCTCGAGGCCGGCGGTCACGACGACGCGCGTGCCGTCGAGCGGCTGCGCGCGCACCTGCCGCGGCACGAAGCGCTCCGCGGCTGCGTGTTCATAGACGACGGGGGGGCCCTCGGCGCCGCGCACGACGGCGTCCGCTGGAAGCACGATCCCCCGCACGGCGCGCGCGGTGCGCAACGTCACCAGTACGGAGGTGCCGATCGGTGCGTCCTGGGGCGGCGCCTCGACACGGAAGTTGACCGGCACGGCCTGCTGGCGCGCGGTCAGGCCGCGGCCGACGAAGGCGAGGTCGAGGACCCGCCCGTCGGGGAGCGTGGCATTGGCGGCGACGACGTCAACGAGCGCGGCGCGCTCGAAGGCGAGGGCCTCCACCCAGAGCCTGGCGGGATCGACGATCTCGACGATCGTCGCGGTGCTCTCGACGATCTCCCCGACCGCGCCGCGCACGGTCGAGACGATGCCGGAGACAGGCGCGACGAGCGCCTCGCGGCCGGAGAGCGCGGGCTGGATCGCGGTACGCCTCTGTCGCGCGCCCTCGAGCTCCGCGCGCGCGTCGGAGATCTCGCGCTCCGCGACCGTGCCGCGCAGCGAGGTGAGCCGGCGCACGCGGGCCTCGAGGATGGAGACCAGCGCGTCCAGCTCGGCGGCGTTCTGGACCAGGCCGCCACGCTCGGCGGCGCTGTATGCGGGCGTGACATAGGCGAGCACGTCGCCCCGCTGGACGCGCTGGCCGAGGACCGGGAAGCCACCTTCGCCGGGCTCGAGGCGGCCCTTCTGGCTGGCCTGCACGCGTCCCGAGGCGTTCGGGTCGGGCACCAGAGTTCCGACCATCCGCATCGCGGCAGAGGCCTCGCCATCCTCGGTGATCGCCGTTCGTATGCCGAGCAGACGCTGGGACGGCTTCGGGACGAAGATCGCGCCATCCGGCATCCGGCGCGGCGCCTCGCCGGAGAAGGGAAACTGCTGTGCCTCCACGGTACCTGCGCAGAGCACGAAGGCGACGACCAGGCCGGCGCGCGCGGCCGGGGACGCAGGCTGCTCCTCGACCATCGGCGGCAGCGGCCGGCGGACCGTGGCGCGCCCGATCAGCACGCCGGCCAGTAGCAGGGCGATCGCGATGCCGCCTTGCGCCACGCCGCCATGCAGCAGCGCGCGCCAGCCATGCGGCGCGGCGGGCGCGGCGGGCGGCCCCGGGATCTCCAGCGTGGCGGCCAGCAGGTCCATGTCGTCGCCGGCCGAGACGGTGAAGACCAGGTCGCGGCGGCCGGGTCTCTCGAGCAGCGCATGCCTCGCGACGAACAGGCCGATGCCCTGGCGCTCCACGGCGGCCTCCTGGCCGTCGATCCCGAGGGCGATGGCGCCGTCGAGCGGCACGTTGTCCGCGTAGCGGTCGAGCGTCAGGACCAGGGCGCCGCCCGGCTGCAGGATCGCCACCACCTCGAAGAGGTCGCCATGCGCCTCCGCGCGGGGAAGGGCGGCGGCGACGGGCTCGGGAGGCGCGCCATGGTCGTGGCCTTCGTGCGCGCGCGACATGCCCGCGACGGCGAGCGTCGCCAGCAGCGCGAGGGCGGCGAGCGGGATCCGGACGGCGGGGATGGGCATGGACGGCTCCTGTGCCCGTCCTCCTTGCCGCGCTTCGCGCGACGTCGCCGCGCGCGATCGTGACAAAACATTTCAGGCCGGGCAGGTGCGGCCCGCCGGGTCGCTCAGCCGCAGGAGCCGCAGCCGCCCGTGCCGCAGAGCCTGGCCTCGATCGCCTTCGACGCGGGCGTGATCGACAGGCCGCCCAGAGCGGTGCAGCGCAGCTCGCGCGCCATGCTCTGGCTGACCTGGCGGTGCGCGTCGAGTACCTCGTCGAGCGGCACGAGGTGGTCGTAGCCGGCGAGCGCGATGTTGGCGCAGGAGATCGCGTTGGCCGCGCCGGCGATGTTGCGGCCGAGGCACGGCGCCTCGACGCGGTTGCCGATCGGGTCGCAGATCAGGCCGAGCACGTTCTGCAGCGCATGGCTCGCTGCCGACAGGCCCTGCGCCGCGGTCCCGCCCATCAGCTCGACGAGCGCCGCCGCGCCCATGGCGGCGCCGGCGCCGGTCTCCGCCTGGCAGCCGCCGACCTCCGCGGCGAAGCTCGATCGCGTGGCGACGAAGACGCCGACCAGGCCGGCCGCGAACATGGCGCGCAGGACCGTCTCCTCGTCGCTGCCAAGCGTGTCGGCGGCGGCGAGGCAGGCGCCGGGGAAGGTGGCGCAGGATCCGGCCGTCGGCGCGGCGACGATCGTCTCCATCGCGCTCTTGGCCTCCATCAGGGCCGTGACGTAGAGGATCGCGCGGTTGAGGATGCCGCCATCGAGCAGCTTGCCCGCGTCCATCAGCGCGGCGAAGCGGTGGCTCTGCCGCGGCAGGATGCGGTCGCGGTATTCGGTGCCGGCGAGGCCGCGGCGGACGCCGCCGCGCATGACCGCGAGCAGGCCGCGCATCCGGTCCATCGCCTCGCCGGGCGCGATGCCGCCGCGCGCGCATTCGTAGTCGAGCGCGAAGTCGGAGAGCCGCCTCGTGGCGGGGTCCGCGACCTGCGCCATCTCTCCCGCGTGCAGGAACGGCACGCGCAGGTCGCGCCGCGAGAGCACCGGCAGGACGGGCGACAGGCGCCTCGCGCGGCGCGCCGGTGGCAGCGACGCGACCTCCGCGTCGTCGAGCAGGCGGCGCGAACACGCGACGACGATCGCGGGCCCGGCGCCGGCGACCTGCACCTCGTCGATGTCGCCGCGCGCGCGTAGCGCCGACGCGAGGGCCGCGCCGTCGCCGTCGGCGTCGAGGAGCGTCGCGGCATAGTCGCCGCGCAGCGTCACCGCCATGCCGTCGATCGACACGACCTCGATCATGCCGCCGCCGGTGGAGAGCGCGACGAGGCGATGCACGGCGCCGGCGCGCCGCAGCGCCAGGCGATAGGTGTTCGGATGCGGATCGTCGAGCCGCGCGACGCGTATCTCCAGCGCGACGCCGGCGGAGCGCAGCGCCTGCGGGCTCGTCGGCAGCCGCTCGTCGTCGGCCTCCCAGCCGAGCAGGCCCGCGAAGAGGCCCATGTCCGAGCCCTGGCTCTCATGCGTCGTCGCCAGCGAACCCTCGGTGTCGAACTCCACGAGCACGGCATCGGGCGTGCCGCCGCAGAGGTCGCGGGCGAGCCGGCCGATGCGCACCGACGCGGCTGAATGCGAGCTCGAGGGCCCCCGCATCACCGGGCCGATGACGTCGTTGAAGATGCTGGGCGGAAGCGTGGAAGGCGCGGACATGTCCAGACGGACTCTAGGCGCCCGCGCGAAGGCGCCGCAAGGCGTGGCGCCCGTGGCAGCCGCGTGGGACCCGGCCGGAATCCCTGCAAGCTGCCCTTGCCGCGCGCTAGGCTCGCCACGGATAGCGAACGGAAAGGGCGCGAGCATGGTCGAGATCGGCGACAGGATCCGCGGGGCGCTGCTCGGGCTGGCGGCGGGCGACCGGATCGGCGGACCGGCGGCGATGGCGCTGCGCCTGCTGGAGGGCGTGGTCGCGCGCGGGCGCCACGACGTCGCGGAGACGCGTCGTCGCTACCTCGCCTGGCATCGCGCCGAGGGCTTCGACCAGGGACCGACCTCCGCGCGCGTGCTCGAACTGCTGGCCGAGGGCTGCGCGCCCGATGACGCCGTGGCGCGCGCCGACGCCGAGGCGGGCGGGATGACCGCGGGATGCAATCCCATGCATCGCGCCGGGCCGCTCGGCGCCGCCTTCGTCGTCGCCGACGCGGCGCTCGCCGGGGCGGCGCGCGACGATGCCGCGATCACCCACGCCCATGCCCTCGCGGGAGAGGCGGCGGCTGCCGCCGCGACGCTGCTGCGCCTCGTGCTGCGCGGCGCCGACTGGGCGGACGCGGCGATGCATGCCGCCGAGGGCAGGGACGACGCCATCGCGCGCGCCATGGCGCGCTGGCGCGACGCGCCGCGCGACCGCGGCGGCTTCGCGCCGGTCGTCCTCCACGCGGCGATGCATTTCGTGGGAACGGCGCCGGGCTTCGACGCGGCGCTCTCCGCCGCGCTCGCCTTCGCTGGCCCGTCGAACTACGCGCCGGTGACGGCCGGCATGCTCGCCGGCGCGCGCTTCGGCGCGCGCGCGATCGCCGCGGCGCGTGTCGCGCCGGTGCACGACAGGGTCGAGCTGGATCGGATGGCCGATGCGCTCGTCGCCATGGCGGTGCGCGACGGCGCCACGGGGGCCTAGTTTTCGGCGCCCGATTTTGCGCGCGGGCGGCGTCGGGCTTCCTTGCGTTCTGGCGCGCGCCGATGGCGCGCATCGTCGCAAGGCACGTGCAGGCGGGCATTCGCATGACTGGCGCGATGCTTGCTGGGGCCTTCGCACGGGACCATTCAGGCCCGGGGAAATGCAGGAAGACGTGAATGCAAGGAAATGGGTCGCCGCGGCGACCACCGCGGCCGGGCTCGCCCTCGCCGCGGAAGCGGGCGCGGTGCCCGTCGGGCTCGAGCTGATGCTTCTCGTCGACAACTCGGGCAGCATCGACGACACGGAGTACCAGTTGCAGAAGACCGGCTATGTGCAGGCCTTCCAGAGCGCGTCGGTGCAGAACGCGATCCTGGCCAACCCGACCGGGAGCATCGCCGTCACCTACATCGAGTGGTCGGGCAGCGCCGAGCAGTCCGTGCGCGTCGGCTGGACCCTCGTCGACAGCGCGGCCGCGGCGAATGCCTTCGCGGCGGCGATCAACGCGACGACGCGCGTCTTCGCGGGGCTCACCGCGGTGCAGTCGGCGATGAACGCGGTCCACCCGCTCTTCGGCACGCAGACCGGCGCGTCGGCGAATGGCTTCGAATCGCCGCGCCAGGTGATCGACGTCTCGGGCGACGGCGCGGACAACGACAGCCCAGGCGCGCTGCTCCCGAGCGGCGGCAGGGACAACGCGCTCGCCGCAGGCGTCGACGCGGTCAACGGCATCGCGATCCTGGGGGAGGCCGGGCTCGCGGCCTACTACCAGGCCAATGTCGTCGGCGGGGCGGGCTCGTTCTACGCCGAGGCGTCGTCCTTCGCCGACTTCGCCACCGCCATCGAGCGCAAGCTGGAGCGCGAGATCACCGGCGTGCCCGAGCCGGCGACGCTCGGCCTGCTGGCCGCGGGGCTCGTCGGCGCCGGCATCCGGCGGCGCAGGCGCTGAGCGGCCGCTCCCCGGCCTCGCGCGCCACGGCGCGAGGCCGGGACAGGGCGCGGCTGCGCCTCGGGACCGGGAGCGGGCGTGCCTTCGAGCCGGCGCCGGCGGGATCAGCCGAGCGGGCGGCCCGGGATCCCGCGCGCGCCCCAGCGGCGGTCCCAGTCGTCCTGCACCGCCTGCAGCACGCTCATCGCGGGCAGCACGGATGGGCCCGAGACGAGCGGCTGGCGACGCTCGCGGATGGCGGCCAGGAAGTCGGCGACCACGCGCGCGCAGTTGGTCTTCTCGTCCTCGATCGCGACCACGCCCTCGGCCGTGCGCATCGTGCCGCCGAGGATGTCGAAGAGATAGGTCTCGCGGTCGGTGACGATCAGCTTGTCGTAGAGCCTGTAGCTCGCATGGTACGAGCCGTGGACGAGCAGCGTGCGGTCGTCCTCGGTCTCCACCAGCACGGTCGATTCCATGGGGATCCCGGTCGTCTCGTGCAGCGCGCCGAGATGCCCCTGCACGCGGCGCACCGGCGCGCCGTCGAAGAGCCACATGCCGAGGTCGACGAAGTGGCAGAAATGGTGCCACAGGATGTTGTCGATCCAGCTGCGCCGGTAGCCCGTCGCGCCGATGTTGACGAGGCGCTTGATGAAGAAGCGGCCCGAGACATGGCGGATGCGCTCCTCGCCTGCTGCGATGCGCGCGCGCAGCGCCTCGCGCGCGCGGCGGAAGCGCATGGGGTGGCACAGGCCGAAGGCGCCGCCGCTGCGCCGTGCCGCCTCCACCACGCGCTCCGCGCCGGCGAGGCTCATCGCGATCGGGATCTCCAGCAGCAGGTGCTTGCCGGCCTCGAGGCAGGCGATCGCCTGCGCCTCGTGCTGCTCGCTCGGGCTGGCGAGGATGACGGCGTCGATGTCGGGGTCGGCGAGGGCGGAGGCGAGGGACGTCGTCGACCTGCGATAGCCGTAGCGCGCGGCAAACTCGGCGGCGGCATCCTCGCGCCGCCCGACGATCGTGTGCAG